>JAPLMO010000051.1 GCA_026386995.1 Planctomycetota bacterium
TGAATCGGATCGCCTTGAACCTGCTGAAGTCGGAAACCCAACAGAAGGTCGGCATCAAAACCAAACGCCTCGTCGCCGGCTGGGATCACGATTACCTGCTCAAGGTCCTGACCCAGGGGGATTAGATGCGATTGCCCTGGGCGGCATGAACCTTGAACTTGAAACTTTGAACTTGAAACTTTAAACTTCCTTTATGCGTATCCTGGGTATCGAGACGTCGTGCGACGAAACCTGCGCGGCGGTCGTTGAAGACGGCCGCCGCGTCCTTGCCAGCGTCGTTGCCACACAGGTCGAGATCCATCGCAAGTACGGCGGCGTCGTTCCGGAAATCGCCTCACGCGCACACCTTGAAGCCCTCGTGCCGGTCATCGCCGAGGCCCTTGAGCAATCGCACGTTGACGCAAGCGGCGTTGATGCCGTGGCGGCGGTGTACCGGCCCGGCCTGATCGGGTCGCTCCTCCTGGGCCTGACGGCCGCCAAGACGCTCGCTTGGCTCCACGACCGGCCCCTGGTGGGCATCAATCACGTCGAGGGCCACGTCTACGCCGGATGCCTGGAGCGCGACCGCCTGCCGTTCCCGTGCGTCAGCCTCATCGTCTCCGGCGGCCACACGAGCCTCTACTTCTCCCGCGGCCCGCTCGAACACGAACTCCTCGGCGCAACCACCGACGACGCCGCAGGCGAGGCATTCGACAAGGTCGCCATGCTCCTGGGCCTGCCGTACCCGGGCGGGCCGAGCATCGACCGCGCGGCCGAGGCCGGCCGGCCCGACGCCGTGAAGTTTACGCGTCCCTGGCTTTCGGCCGACTCGCCGGACTTCAGTTTCTCGGGCCTCAAGACCGCCGTCCTCTACCATGTGCGCGGCCACGGGGCGGACGTGAAAAAGCGGGAGACCCATCTCTCGGAGCAGGAACAGGCCGACGTCGCCGCAAGTTTTCAGGAGTGCGTCGTCGACGTGCTGGTGGGCAAGACCTTTCGGGCGGCCGAGCGTCGCGGCGCGGACCGCATTATCGTCGGCGGCGGCGTGGCGGCCAACAGGCGACTCCGGGCGCGGTTCATGGAAGAGGCGGAACGCCTCGGCATAGAGGTCATCCTGCCCCAGATGCGCTACTGCACGGACAACGCCGCCATGGTCGCCGGGCTGGCATATCATTACGCGCAGGCCGGCCAGTTCGCGGGGCTCGACCTGGAGGCCCGCGCGTAACACTACAACATCACATTGCGCGGCGGGTCTCCTGACTCGCCGCGCAAGAGTGGGCAACAACGCCCCACGCCACGGCGCGTAAGTCTGGTTGTGGCAAGAGGTTATGTTCATTGCCGGGTGCCAGGCAGCGTTGTAGTATTTGCCGCTTGCGCGGGGCATTTTTGTCTGCCGGCGGAATTTTTTAGCGGATTTTTTGACTTTCCGGAAATCGGTGTTATACTCCTTCTGAAGTCGAGTGTTGCGGCAGGTGTCGTAGGGAGGCATTGTAGAGCGAACGCGGCGTTTTTTTCCGGTACCATGTGTTGCCTGTAAGGGGTTGCGGGCAACGCGGGATAAGTTTGAGAGTAACTGAGGATAACCGGGGGAGATCGGCCGCGCGGCTGGTTTCCCCGTCGTTTTTTGTGGCGTATGGCACACGGCCGGATTGGCACGGGATCGCCGAAAGTTAAGGAGATTTGAGATGAAGAGCGGGATGCTGGTTTTGGCGGTTGTAGCCCTGCTGGTGGCAGCAGGGTCGACGCAGGCGACGATCATGTACTCCGATGATTTCGGCGGATTGCGCTCCGCGGACCTCAACGGGACCACGCCGGATATCACCCCCACGGGCAGTGAAACGTGGACTGCCACCAGCGGATTTAAAGCTGACGGCTATATTGCGGCGAACTGGTATGGGAGTCAAGAAGCATCTCTGCCTTTCATCCCCGTCAGTGGTAAGGTTTATACCCTTTCGGTCACCGGATTCGACTGTGACCCCAATGAGGAGGAATGGTATGACTGGGATCCGATCCAAGTCCATTTCGGTGGTGGTCCCGGGGTCTCTTTTTATGACAAAGGCAATAGCAATGGGCTGGTTGAATCATTTGGTCCCTCGACTGTCAACGAGGGCGGCTACGGAAGTGGTCCGATCTCAGTAGATATCGTCCTTGACACCCAGGCGGCGGCCTGGACGGCTGAGTGGTTTGTCAACGGTTCTTCCGTTCGTGGCCCCGAGGCTTATGTAACCAACCCTAATATCCAAACGATAAATCTCACGACTTGGTGGATGTATGGAATGGTCGACAGCCTCACCCTAACCCAGACCCCCGAGCCGGCCACGATGACTCTGCTGGGCCTTGGCATCGGCGGCATGCTGCTTCGCCGTCGCCGTCGCTAAGCGCCAACTGCGACCGACTCGAACATCGAAAACCTGCACAGCCCCCGCCCAGGCGGGGGCTGTTTTTTGTTGCGCGCCACGGCCGGTCTCGCCCGTGTTTAGCGCTACAACGCCACTGAACCTTTGCGCGGTGGGTCTCCGTACCCACCGCGATTGAAAGGGCGGTTCCTCGTTCAGAAAACGAGGCATGCGCGGCGGGTACGGAGACCCGCCGCGCAAAGTCCAGCCTCTGGCGCGCGGCGGGTACGGAGACCCGCCGCGCAAAGTGGTGTTGTAGTATTAGCGCGAAGGCGGCAAAGGGGGTTGTACCCCGTGCCGCCGGGTCATTATAATGCACCCCTGGTGAGGGGGCCAGGCGAGCCGGCGTGAATAACGAGCGCTTACGCGAACTCCTGAAGTCGGTCCACGAGGGCCACGTCACGCCCGACGAGGCCGCCGAGCGCCTCCGCCACATGCCGTTTGAGGACCTCGGCTTCGCCAAACTCGATCACCATCGCTCCATCCGTTGCGGCTTCCCGGAGGTGATTTTCTGCCAGGGCAAGACCACCGAGCAGGTCGTTGCCATCATTACGCGAATGACCGACCACGGCCACGCGGTCCTTGCGACGCGGGCCGCGCCGGAGGTCTACGAGGCGGTCCGCGCCCGTCACCCGGAGGCGATTTACCACTCGGCGGCCCGCGCGATCGTTCTTGTCGGCCGCCAGCGGTGCCCGCGCCTGGAGGGCCTCGTGGCGGTCGTTTCGGCCGGCACGAGCGACCAACCCGTCGCCGAAGAGGCCCGCGTCACGGCCGAGGTCATGGGGTGCCGGACCGAGCCGTTCTACGATGTCGGCGTCGCGGGCATCCATCGGCTCCTGGCGCACACCGAGGCGATTGCCAAGGCGACCGTTGTGATCGTCGTCGCGGGCATGGAGGGCGCCCTGGCCAGCGTCGTGGGCGGCCTGGTGGACGTGCCGGTCATCGGCGTTCCGACGAGCATCGGTTACGGGGCGAGTTTCCAGGGCCTGGCGCCGCTCTTGACGATGCTCAACAGTTGTGCCGCAGGCGTGGGGGTCGTCAACATCGACAATGGTTTCGGCGCGGGGTACTTGGCGGCGCTGGTCGTTCGCGCTGCGGCGCAAGGTAAAGAAACGCGCGGCGAGTAAACTCGCGTACGGGTTTAGCGTGCCGGGCAAGACTTGTCATTCTGAGCGAGCGAAGAATCTCGGCCGCCCGAACGGCGAGATTCTTCGGCCCCGTAAACGGGGCTTCAGAATGACAGCGCTAAACACGTACAAACTCGCCGGCTGAAAGTGTGAACGCGATATGGCCACAGCGATGCAACGCTTTAGCGCTATTCCCAAACCGCCGATGCGCCGTGCTGATGCCCACAAGGGCACGGCGGGCCTGGTGTTTGTCGTGGCCGGCAGCCGCGGCATGGCCGGGGCGGCCGCCCTGGTCGGAAGCGCGGCCCTTCGCGCGGGGGCCGGCCTTGTGAAGATCGCCACGGCCGATGCCGCGCTCGACACCGTGGCGGGCCTGGCGCCGTGCTGCACGACCGCGCCGCTGCCCGACGACGGGGCGTGCCTGGCGCACGAAGCCGCCCCGCAGGTCCTGAAACTGGTCGAGGGCTGGCAGGTCCTGGCCATCGGCCCCGGCCTGGGGCAGACCGACGGCGTGGCGGGCGTGGTCCAGGCGGTTCTGTCGCACGTGAAGATTCCGATCGTTCTCGACGCCGACGGCCTGAACGTCCTGGGCCGCCATGCGGGGGCCGTCTTCAAGGCCGCCCAGGCTCCGATCATCATCACGCCGCATCCTGGCGAGGCCGCGCGCCTGCTGGGCGCGACGACCAAGGCCGTCCAGGCCGACCGCGAGGCCGCTGCCGCGAGCCTGGCGGCCCTCGGCGCGGTCGCGGTCCTGAAGGGTCACGGCACGATTGTCACGGACGGTCAGCGGATGTACGTCAATACGACCGGCAACCCCGGCATGGCGACCGCCGGGGCCGGCGACGTTCTGACGGGCATGCTGGCGGCCCTGGTGGCGAGCGGCATGCCGGCCTTCGAGGCGGCGGTCCTGGCGGTCTGGGCACACGGCCGGGCAGGGGACCTTGCGGCCGAGAAACTGGGCATCCTGGGCGTCACGGCCCTGGAAATCCTGGATTGCATGCCTCAGGCCCTACGGTTATAATACGCGGCCTTTTGAGGGGCGACCTGCTAGTGGTCCTTCAGCTTTGATTAGGCGGGTGCCACGGTTGCGCCGTTCAGCAACCGTGCCGCCGTTCGACGCCGTGCACGGCTGCAAACTGCGCAGCCGTGGCACCCGCAGGTACGTTTAGCCGCCGCGCTTGCGCGGCGCGTTTTTGAGGAGATTTTGCGATGGGCAAGTTGCAGGCAGTCAAACGTAAGAAGCCCGCACCGGCCAAGGCCAAATCGGCCAAGGCTGCACCGGCCAAGGCGACCCCCGCGAAGGCGGGCGGCCTTACGAAAGAGTACAAGATCGGCCTCCTCAGGCGGATGATGGAAATCCGCGGATTCGAGGACAAGGTCTTCGAACTTCTGGCGCGAAACATCCTCCAGGGGGCCAGCCACGTTTACGCCGGCCAGGAGGCCGTGGCGGTCGGCGCATGCTCGGCCATTGCCCAGCGCGATTACGCCACGAGCACACACCGCGGGCACGGCCACTGCCTGGCCCTCGGGGCGGACCTGAAACTCATGATGGCCGAACTCTGCGGCAAGGCCACCGGCTACTGCAAGGGCCGCGGAGGCTCGATGCACATCGCCGACGTCTCCAACCGCAACCTCGGCGCAACGGGCATCGTCGGCGGCAACATCCCGGTCGGCACCGGGGCGGCCCTGGCCTGCCAGATGCAAAAGAAGGACTCCGTGGTCCTCTGCTTTTTCGGCGACGGGGCGGCCAACGAGGGCAACTTCCACGAGTCGCTCAACATGGCCGGCAAGTGGAAACTGCCGGTCATCTACATCTGCGAGAATAACCTCTACGGCATGAGCGTGGCCTTCAGCCGCGCGTGCGCCGTGGGATCGATCTGCGCCCGCGCCGCCGGCTACAACATGCCGGGCGTGCGGGTTGACGGGCAGAAGGTCCTGGAGGTGCGGGAGGCCGTGCTTGAGGCCATCGCCCGCGCCCGCCGCGGCGACGGGCCGAGCCTCATCGAGGCCATGACCTACCGCTATCGCGGCCATTCGCGCAGCGACCCGCGCGTCTACCGCACGAAGGAAGAAGAGGCATACTGGCACGACCGCGACCCGATCAAACTCTTCAAGGCCGACCTGCTGGCCGAAGGCGTTTTGACGGAAAAGTCGTTCGAGGCCATCCAGGCCGAGGTCGACCGGGCCATTGCCGCCGCCGAGAAGTTTGCCGTCGAGGAAAGCCCGTACCCGAACCCCGCGGAAGTCATGGACGACGTGTACTGCGGCTGGGTCGAGGACGCCAAGGGCCTGAAGCGTATCGGTTAAGCGTTTAGTAGTGCGTCAACTTTAACATTGTGGGTGCCACGGCTGCGCAGTTTGCAGCCGTGAGTCCCGGCCGACGACCACGGCTGCACAAGGCGCAGCCGTGGCACCCACGGATTCCGCGCTAAGTGGCGCTGTAGTATCAATATGAAAGGGCTGTTCCGATGCCGGTCATCATGTATCGAGAAGCGATTCGTGACGCCCTGGCCGAAGAGATGCGGCGGGACCCGCGCGTCTTCATCCTGGGCGAGGACGTGGCCATCTACGGCGGCGCGTACTCCGCCACGCAGGGGCTCGTCCAGGAATTCGGCGAAGAACGCGTGCGCGATACGGCCATCAGCGAGGCCGTCATCGCCGGCGCCGCCACCGGGGCCGCGATGTGCGGCATGCGCCCCGTGGCCGAGATCATGTACGTCGATTTCATGACCCTGGCGATGGACCAGTTCGTCAACCAGGCCGGCAAGAACCGCTACATGTTCGGCGGCAAGACCACCGTGCCGATGGTCATCCGGACCGAG
>JAPLMO010000253.1 GCA_026386995.1 Planctomycetota bacterium
TGCTGACCCCCGACATGGTCAGCCTGCTGGGGGGCATGGCCTCCCAATCAGCCAACATTGCCCTCCTCAGCGATCATGTGCGGTGGCTGATGGAGCGAAGCACCAGCGCGAGCGACCCGCTCGCCGGCATCCTGGACGCACTGCGTATCGGCCTTGCCGGTCACAGCGCCGGCGGCGCCGTCTCGTTCGAGGCCGCAGTGAAGACTCAGGAAGGGCCCGCTTCGGTGGCCGCCGTGTGCCTGCTCGACGCCGTACCGTGGGATCGGACACTCGAACGAGCCGCCGACCTGAGACCGATGCCTCTTGCCAGCATCCGCTCTGAGCCCGGTCCGTGGAACCTCAATGGGCGTGTGCTGGACCTGCTCAATAGGCTTGCTTTTGCTGTCGAGGACATACGGATCGTCGGTGCCTCTCATTGCGATCCCGAGAACCCGACCGATCTGTTGGGACAGATTGCCTGCGGCCCCAGCACAGAGGAGCGCCGGGCCATCTATCAGCGGCTCATGTACCTGTTTTTCAGGGACGCCCTGAAGGCGCATCGGTTGGAGCAGGAGGGGGAGACCTATGTGGATACCCTTCAGAGACTCGAGGCGGCCGGACTCGTCTCTCGTTCCGCCGATCGCCCGTTCCGAATTGCCTCCGCTCCAGAGGCCGTGCGTGCTGCTCCGGTCTCAGGTCCCATACCTGTGCGTCCCGAAAACTCCGCCCGGAGTCCGCAGGAGTGACGGCTGGCAGCGGGTGTTATCAGCGACAACCAGATAACGGATTCTGGCGCGGGGCCGTTCTTTCTGGCTGGAAGGGCTCAATCGTAGCCGTGAAGAGCATTGCAGATAAGAGGCGAAAGTGCTTGTAGAATAAGGCAGATGGGATATTTGGGAGGCACAGGGCGAAAGTTACAAGGGGAATCCCGGCATGCCACTGCCTGAGCACAAGACCAAGATCATTGCCACCATCGGGCCGGCCTCGGATTCGCCGCAGGTCCTCGAGCAGTTGATCCGGGCCGGTCTGAATGTCGCGAGGCTCAATTTCTCGCACGGCGACTTCTCGGGGCATGCCGATCGCATCACCCGCATTCGTGCGGCCGAAGCTGCCACCGGGCGGCGCATCGCCATCATGGTCGATCTGCCGGGCCCCAAGATGCGCCTGGGCAAGATTGACCCGGAGCCGATCCAGTTGGTGGCCAACGACCGCTTCACGCTGACGGCCGAACCGATCGTCGGCGATACGCGGCGCGTCTCCATGAGCTTCGAGCGGCTGCCGCAGGTGGTCAAGCCGGGCGACCGGCTGTTTCTCAATGACGGCCTGGTGCAGCTTGTGGTCGAGAGCGTTGCCGGGAATGACGTGCAGTGCGTCGTCGCGGTGGGCGGGGAACTGCGGTCTCGCAAGGGGCTGAACCTGCCGGGGATTGACCTGGGCATCGGTGCGTTCACCGACCACGACCGGGCCTGCCTGGAGTTCGCGCTGAACAACGGCGTGGATGCCGTCAGCCAGTCGTTCGTGGAGACGGCCGACGATATCCGCGCGGTGCGCGAGGCCGCCGGCGCCATGGGCAAACAACCGTTTATCATTGCCAAGATCGAGCGGTCGGGTGCCTTGGAGCACTTCGAGGAGATCCTCGGCGTTGCCGACGGCATCATGGTGGCGCGCGGGGATCTGGGCATTGAGGTTCCGATCCACCAGATTGCGCTGGTGCAGAAGCGCCTGATCGCCCGCGCCAACCTGGCGGGCAAGCCTGTCATCACCGCGACGCAGATGCTCGAATCGATGGTTTCCAGCCGCCTGCCGACGCGGGCCGAGGCTACCGACGTCGCCAACGCGATCCTGGACGGCACCGATTGCCTGATGCTGTCTGGCGAGTCGGCGATGGGCCAGTATCCCGTGGAGGCGGTGTCGATGCTGGCGAGCATCGCCGCGGCGGTCGAACCGCAACGGCCGGCGATGCGGATGGGCGAACTGCGCACCGCCTTCCAGGGGCACAAGCCGACTACTGCTGCCGAGGCGATCGCGTCGGTGGTGGAGCACGCGCTGGAGACGGTTCCCTTTGCCGCCGTGTTGGTGCCGACGCGTAGCGGCACAACCGCCCGGATGATCTCTCGCTTCAAGCCGCCGGTGTGGGTCGTGGCAGTGAGCGGCAACCCGGAAGTCTGCCAGGGGCTGGCGTTTTCGTTCGGCGTCCACGCCGTCCTCATGCCCGAGGAGCCCGAAAGTTGGCACGCGTTCGCCCAGGACTGGGTGCGGCGCGAGCAGGTTCCGGGGCAGGGGGTCATGCTGGTGGCCGGCCCTTCGGCGCGCCATCCGGAAGCGCATCACCGCCTCGAGTTCATGCGTGTCAGCGAACCCGGCGACGCAGCGCCCACGGAGGTTCGCCCTTCCTGATCAGAATTCCAGTGCGTGTGTGCTGGTCAACCGAGATTCCGTTTGCCATTCGTTAGGCCGCGTGGAACCTCGCCTCATCAAACGCTGCCCCGTTCGGTACTGCTATCTGCGTGAACCCCGCTGGAGAGCTCGCCTCAAGTGCTTATCTTAGGGCCATTGGGTTGTGTACCCGAAGAGCGAGAGGTTCGGCTTGATGAAGCGTCGCTTTCAGAAAGTGGGTCACTGAGTGGGTCAGTCGCCACGTGGTGGTGGCTTGTTACTCAGCGTCTCAGTGACTTGTCAACCACTTGTAATCCTCGTTTTTGGCCGAAAAAGCCGTTGTAAGTCTTGCGCCCAGGCCATATTATGACGCAAGGCCCGGCCTTCGAATCCGAAGGTTGCGCGTTCGAATCGCGCCGGGCGCACCAGGGTTAGGTAGCGACAAGTCTTAACAATTGGCGACAATTGCGGTTGTATTCCCGACCATTGCCTGCGAGAATCCGCCGCCCCAGCAGGTGCGGCGTAACTCCGGCGTCCCTGCCGGGTTCCTGGAGATTGAGGAACTACGTGCGGCCTTTGGAGCGCGCTATGAGACTGCCTTTCCCGATCCTGTTGTTCGCCGCCACCCTTGTCGGCATTGCCACCCCTGCCGCGACAAGGGCCGCCGAACCCGTGAACCCTTATCCCCGCGAGGTCCTCGCGGTCGAGAAGGCCGCCGAGTGGACCTTCGGCGGCGGCCCGGCCGGATGGACGGCCACCCACGACTGCCGCGTCGAGGCCGCCGGCGGCAACCTCAAGATCACCAGCACGGGCAACGACCCATACCTCTACGGCCCCGCGGTCAAGGCGGAGGGGCCGGTCACCCTCAGTCTGCGGATAAAGTCCACCTCCGCCGGGACCGGGCGCATCTTCTGGGTGACTGACACGGCGCCGCATTTCACCGAGGAGCAGGCTGCGGGCTTCGACATCGACCACGATGGCCGCTGGCACGAGTACCAGGTGCTCCTGCCGGCCGGCGGCACGATCACGCGGCTGCGCCTCGACCCAAGTACCGGCCCCGGCGCCATCGAGATCGAGCGGATGGAACTGATGCGCGTGCGGATGCACCCGCTGGAACTCCTGGCGGTCGAACAGGCGCCGGGCAAACTTTTCCTCGACATCCGCAACCATTCCAACGCCGGCATCGACCTGGACGCCGGCGGCCAGCGGTTCACCGTCGAGGCCCGCAAGGACCGCCGCATCTCAATCCTAGACACAGCCGCGTTTCCTTTCGAGTCCCGCACGATCCTCATCCAGCCCCAGGGCCTGCCGCCCCTCGCGCGCACCATCTTCCTCTACCGGCCCAACATCGAGCGGGCGTGGCTGACCCTGAAATCGCCTGACGGCCTCGTGGTGCGCGTCGCCCCGGACGGGTCCGGCGCGCGGCTGGTATCGAGCGGCACGGTCGTCGCCGTGATCGCGCCGCTGGTGGGGCGCGACGGCAGCGCGATACCGCTGCGGGCCTCGCCTCAAGAGCCGGGCCTCGTCCTCACCGCCGACGGCGTGAAGGCGACGATCGGCATCAAGGCCGGCGAGGTCAACGTCACGATCGAGAGCGACAAGCCCGTCGAGGGGCCGGTCGTCAGGGCGCAGGGCAGCCTGGAGGCAGGCGTGCTGGCGGGCCTGGAGTACCTCGGCAAAGGCGAGCGGTCCTCCTCGGACCTCGACATCGAGACCCCCGAGCGGTTCCGGCACCTCCCCGATCCGCTGAAAGTAACGATGCCGCTGATGGCGTGCATCACGGACCGCGGGGCCACGGCCATCACATGGACCGACATGGCCTTGCGGCCGTGCTTCGCCGCGCCGAACTTTTTCGACGGGGCCGCCGATCACCGGATGGCACTTCGCGGGACGAATATCGAGGCGACCATTCTGGTCCGCCGCGGCCTCCGCATCGAAGACGCGATCCTCTGGGCGGTCCAGAAGCGCGGCCTGCCGCCCCTGCCCCAGCCACCGCGAAGCCCCGAGGCCCAGGCAAAACTCTGCCTCGACGGCATCAACGGGCCCATCAAGGGCGAAGGCGGATGGGGCCACTGCGCCGAGCCGACGTGGCAACGCCAGCCCTTCGTCGACATCGCCTCAACAATCTGGCGGCTGACCGGCCAGGCGCCTGACCTGCCGAAACTCGTTCTCAACGGCTCTCACATCCGCAACGATTCCATCTACTTCGTCACGGGGCGCGCCGCCGAGTGGCTCGCCGTGCGCGGCGACCAGGTCAAACGCACGCTCGCAACACAGAAGGAAGACGGGTCGTTCCGTTACGCCGGCAAGTACCTGCGCGGACACTTCGAGGACACTGCCAGCGGCCACTGCGCCGCCTCGGCCGCCATTCTTCTGGAGTTCGCCCACGAAACCGGCGACGCCGCGGCACGGGACGCGGGCCTGAAGACCCTCGACTACATGAAGCGGTTCACCGTGCCGCGCGGGGCCCAGGTCTGGGAACTCTCGCTCCACACGCCCGACATTCTGGCCTCGGCGCGCCTGGTGCATGCGTACGTGCGCGGCTACCAACTGACAGGCAACACGGAGTACCTGGCGGAGGCGCGGCGGTGGGCCATCAGCGGCCTGCCGTTCGTATACCAGTGGAGCGCCAGGCCAGTCATGCTCTACGCCACGATACCCGTCTTCGGGGCGACCAACTGGCAGGGGCCGAACTGGATGGGCCTGCCCGTCCAGTGGTGCGGCGAGGTGTACGCCTACTCGCTGGCGCTGCTCGCGCCGCACGATAAGACGCTCGACTGGGCGAAGTTGGCGCGCGGCATCCTGATTTCGGCCCAAGAGCAGCAGGCGCCCGACGGGCCGGTCATCGGCTGCCTGGCAGATTCGTTCGACCTTGCGGCCCAGCGGCGGAACGGACCGTTTATCAACCCGGCGGGCTTGGTGAGTCTGGAGATGGCGCTGGACGGCAAGGTCGACTCGCTGGCGGTCACCGTCGAGGGCGGCCGGCGCATCCTGGCCCCCTTCCCCGTTACGATCAAGGATGGCAAGGCCGTCATCCAGGGCCGCGCGGGCACAACGTACCAAGTGCTCATCGACGGCCAGCGTATCGTGGACGTCAAGAGCGCCGGCACGGACATCGTGCCGCTCCAGTAAGTCACCCCGATGTGGCACGGCTGGCTTGTACGTACTCGACGTAAGGCCCCGAAATCGGGTGCCACGGTTGCGCCGTTCAGCAACCGTGCGGTTGTCGCGCGGAGCACGGCTGCAAACGGCACAGCCGTGGCACCCGGCGCTGTTGCAGTGCCACGCGCGTCTTCATCGCTCACTTCGCGAACAACTCCAGGTGCATCCAGTAGCCGAGAACGGCGGTCAGGAGCCATATTCCCGCCGCAGGCACGAGGCAGACGGCCGTCAGGCCGCGAAGGAAGTGCCGCGCGGGCGCCATCACGACCGCCAGCACGAGCGGCCCGCCCAGGCCGGTCAGCAGGAACCCTATGCCGGTCATCAGCGGCGATTGCGTCAGGCCCACGTCGATGATACGCACACCCACGACCATCGCGATGACGCCCGCCACAAGGCCGTAGATCGCCACCGGCATCAGCGTCCATTCCTTGGCGACCGCCACGGCCGCGCCGAGAAACACGATGCCCAGCAGGGCCGACGTCTCGCCGAACGCCGGGTTGGCCCACGAGAGGTTCGTCTCGCCCATGTTCCGGATGGGCCACGCGAGGGCCATGTACCCCCCTGCCACGAGGCCCACGAGACCCACCATCCCGAGGGCCGGAGCCCAGGCCTTCTCGCCGGGGCTGCCGAAGCCCTTCAACAGGAAGACCGCCAGAATGAGCAGCCCCGCCGCCATGTTCACCAGAAGCAGCGTAATGAAGTCGATAAACATACATTCCTCCCGCCGCGCCGCGGCGATGCCCAACCATGTATCTCCCACAATCTGATTCTAACGTGGGGAGAAGGAGGAATGCGGGGAAAAAGAATACCTTCGGGGCAATAACGCGGCGGGTCGGGGGATGTGTTTACCGTAGATGGGTGGCATGGTCACGCTGTTGCGTGACCATGTGCCCTGAATGGCGCCTGGCCCGTCACTGCAACATGGTCACGCAACAGCGTGACCATGCCACCCGGCCATTGACTTTACGTGTGCAATCGCCGGCCGCCGGGGCGTTACTTCGTCTCGCTCAGCCGCTCGTAGTACTTCTTAAGGTAGTCCTCGTAGCCGCGCGGCATGGGCTTTTCTAGGGCGTCGAGGACGCCCTTCTGGACCTCGTTCGGAAGGGCGGCGCTGGAGTCCTTGCGGACGCGGACCTCGCCCTTCAGGAGCATGCCCGTGCCCTTGAGGTCATCCAGCACCACGTTCTTCTGGCGCAGGGCGTTCTGGTAGCGGCCGGCCAGGAGGTCGCGCTGTACGCGCTTCATCCCCTCGATGGCCTTATCGAGAACGAACGAGTCGTAGTTCTTGACCTGTAGGGCGGCCTTGACGCCTTCGGCCTTATTGCGCAGTTGCGCCTGCTTGCCGGCCAGGGCGCCCATGCGTCGCTGGACCTCGGGCGGGACGGGCCCTTCGAGGCCTTCCTGCCCCGCGCCAGAGATCTTGCCGCCGCCGGTCGCGCCGGTGGGGGCCTCGGGGCTGGAGTCCTTGACCTCGCCCTTGGAGTAGGCATCCGGCGAGAGGCGGGTGGGGGTGCGCCGGCCGCCCTTGCCGGTGGCCTCCTCCTCGACGAACTCGCCGGAGGACTTGCCCGTGCGGCCCTCGCCGCTGCGGCCGCCGACCTCGCTGGTGTTCGGGAGGCGGTTGCCGGTGACGCCTTTGGCGGAGTAGTTGGAGATGGGTCCGTCCATGGCGTCCCAGCCGGCGCCCTTGTCGGCGGAATCGCCGGCCTTGGCGGTGGTATCCTCGATTTCGTTGAAGAGGTCTTCCTCCTGCTCCAGGAGGTCGCCGACGAGGTCTTCCATCTGCTGCGGCAGTTCGGCGTGGGGGATTTCGGAGTCCTTCGCGTACTCCTCCTGCTTCCAGGCCTCGCGGTCGGGGGTGTCGGGGAGCCACCTTTCAAGGTTCTCGACGATCTCCTTGGCGGCTTCCATGCCGAGTTCCTCGAGCGGCACGACCACATCGGTGGCCTTCTTGGCGAGGGCGTCCTTGGCCATTTCAACGTCGGTCTTGACCTCGATGAGTTCCTTCACAAGGCTCGGGTTGGAAGCGTCGAGTTCGGGGATCTTCGAGAAGTCGGCGATGGCCTCGGTGAGGAACTTGTCCCACTGGTCCTCGATGGCCTTCAGGGCGTCAAGTTTCCGCTGGTCGGCCTCCTGAAAATCATCAACGGGCTTCTTGGCGAGGTCCTTGGAAGCCTCGATAACCTTCTTCTGCTCGGCGACGAATTCCTTGAGTTTGTCCTTGAGGTTCTTCAGTTTGTTCACCAGGTCGGGCGGCAGGTCGGACGCATCGAGTTTCTTCGCCTCTTCCTTGACGGCATCGGCCAGTTTGCTGGTGATGTCGAGGATGCGCCTGAGGACCGCGATGATCGTGTTCTGGTCTCCCGCGAGGGTCTTGGCGAGGTCCGGCAGAGCCGCCATGCGCGACGGTTCGACGAGGTCCGCCAGGGCCTTGGCCTTGGCGATTGCCGAGGCCATCTCGTTGCTGGTCAGGACCTCGAGGGTCTCCTTGATGGCTACGGTATCGCTATCGAACACGACTTCCTTGACGACGGCCAGCGTGCCGTCGCGGACGGCCTTCTGGGCCTTCTCCAGCCCCTGGCCGCCCGAGCGGACCTCGGCCTGTTTCCTGGTGGCGGCCACGGTGGAGGTCGTCACACGGGCCTCTTCCTGCTGCTTCAGGATTTCGCGCAGGCGGTCGTACAGGCGCGACAGGTGTGCGAGTTTCTGGTCGGCGGCGGCCTTGCGGTCCTCGGCCACGATCTTGAACTTGGCCGTCTGCGACACGTTCGGCCCGCGCGGCGAGTTGCCGCCCTGGTAGACCCGCCGGTCGTACGCCTCGGCCCAGTACATGATCGTCCGGCCCAACTTGTAGCGGCGCGAGTCGATCACCAGCGCGTGGTCGATGAGCGCCTCCTTGATGTCGGCGAACTTCTTCCACCCTGTGATAATGCGCGGCTCGGCCTCCTTGTCGGACTGGGCCAGCAGGCGGACCTCGCCGAGGCCGTAGTCGTCGCTCGCCTTCAGCCCCATCTTGACGGTCTCGCCGGGGACGGCCGCCGTGTCGCGGTTCGGGACCGTGAACTGAATGACGGGGGCCTTGTCCTCCAGCGCCGTGATGCGGTACACCGCGGCCGTGCCCTCGGGCAACTGCCCGGCCAAGTGGACCTGGTACGTGTCGTTTTGAAGGACCGTGAATGTGAAAGTCACGGAGCGGCCGTCGTCGGCCTGGCGTCCGCTGTTGAGGACCTCGCCGCGGCCGAAGGCGACGCTGCCGCCCTCGATCGGCGTCGAGACGCCGACCGTCATCTGAACGGTCGTGCCGATAAGGCAGCGGATCTCGCCGCCCACGCACTCGCCCTTCTGCGGCGCCAGGCCCGTGTATTCGGGGTACTTATAGACGACGTCGATCCGCTCAATCAGCGGCGGCTCGCGCAGGGTCACCTCGTAGACTTCGCTCTCCGTGCCGCCCACGCTCACCATGTACGTCAGCGGCTGGAGGACCTGCGACACGCGGTACGAGAACCGCTCCAGTTTGTCGCCCATGCACAGGAGGTCCTTGCGGGCGGCCTTCGCGGCGCCCCCCTCGGTGATCTCGATGAACCCCTCGTGCGGTTTGCCGGTGGGATCCTTCAGGACGGCGGAGATGTCGAGCGGGTCCCCCTTGACGACCGCAACCGTCCCGGGGGACACCTTGAACTGCACGTCGCCGACCGAAGCGACTTTCTCAAACGGCATGAGGATCTGCATGGCCGCCGACGAGAACCGCCCGAACGCCAGCACCATGAACGCCGCCAGAAGCGTTACGGCGACGGCGGAACAGAACGCCCAGCGTTTCGCCCGCCGGTCGCTGACGGCCGCCAGGAGGTCGATGTCGCGCGCCCCGGCGGCCGCCTCGGTCACCGCACGCTCAACGAGGACGGACGACCAGCGGTCGGCATCCTCCGTCAGGAGGAGCGTATTGATGAGGCTGTTGCCGAGTTCGGGAAGGCGCGTCTCCAGAAACCGGGCCACTTCTTTATCGCCCGGGTCGTACCGTAGCGGCGTCAGGACGTAACGCCAGAACACATAGAGGACGGCTCCGCTGCCGAACACCAGAAGCGTCAGCCGACCCCACGTGCCGAAGCGGATGTACCCCTGGGCCATCGTGGCCGCCAGGATCGCACCGCACAGGATCGTGACGAGGATGAAGAGGCCTTCCAGCACGAGGACCGAACGGAGGCGCGAGCGGGCCTTGTCGACGCGCGAGAGGACCTCGTAGTACGGACGGTAATTCGTGAGGGAGGTCATCGCAACGCTCCCAGCCGCACAGCCCGCACCGCCGGACGCCAACCGACCACGCTAATCGGACAAGTCTATTCTAGCCCCAATTCTCCCAGCAGGCAAATACTACGGTTTAATGGTCACCTTCGTCCCGCCCACGACCAGAAGGTCGTAGAGTTCCTCGACCTCCTTGTTGTGCATGCGAATGCAGCCTTCGGAGACGTCGCCGCCGATGGTCGCCGGGTCGATCGTCCCGTGGATGCCGTAGTGGTTGCCGATGTCGATCCAGCGGGTGCCAAGCGGATTGTCGGGCGCGCCGCCGTCGCGGTGCTCGGACTTCGGCTTGTGTTGCGGCTGGTACGGGGGGCTCACCATCTTGTTCTTGACGACAAACGTGCCTTCGGGGGTCGAGTTCGACTTGCCGATGCCGACCTTGTAGACGCGAATGCAGATGTCGCCGAGCCACGCCTGGAGTTCGTGCCGGCCCTTGAAAACTTCGACGTTGACGGGCCCCTGAATGACTTTCAGCGATTGCCCGGCGGCGAGGCCCGGCGAGACCAGCCCGTTGAGTTTCATCACGAGTTCCTTCGGGATGAGGAACCGCTGGCCGATGCGCGTAACCGAGTCGCCCTTGGCCACCTGGTACGCCTTCGAGTACGTGTCCTCCGGCAACCGGGCACTGGAGAGTTGCATCCTATCAGCCAGGCTCGAGAGAGCCTCGCGGACGGCCTTGCCCTTGGGGCCGTCAACACCTGCCCGCAGGGCCTCGCTCAGACGCACCTGTGCCTGGGCCATCCGGCCGCTTGCGGCCAGCGCGAGGCCGTCGTCGGCAATCGCCTCGCCCGGACCGGCCGCCGCGAGCAGTGAGCCTCCCGCCGGCGTCCCGGCATTCCCGGCAACAGGCGCGGGCCCCGCAGGCGTTGGAATATCGGCCGGCGGCGGAATCAAAGGCAACTGTTCCGGCGGCCTCAGATAATTCATCGCAATGACCGTCAACGTCACCAGCGTGGCGGCTGCCACGACCACCACCATCACCCGACCCGTCGTCGTCATGCTACAACATTCCTTTCCTGAGTCTTCGAGCGGCCAGGGCGCATCGGCCGCCAATCTCCAAGTTAAGCCCCAGCGATAACACGATCTCAGGCTCGCCGGCGATTGAACTCCAGCACTTCGCCGTCCGTCACGATCCTGTCGACGGGCAGGTCGGTCTCGGTGACCGGCACTTCGTCTAAAATCTGCTCCTGAAACGCAATGACGATCCGCTCGGCCTTCAGGTCCGGCCGGGCAAGGAACCGGTCGAAAAACCCTCCGCCCTTGCCAAGGCGGTTACCAGCGCGGTCCACGGCCTGGCACGGCATCAGGAGGACGTCGATCTCCGACACGGGGACCGCCGGCGCGTCCGGGACCTCAAGGATGCTCAGCGCCCCGGGTCGCACGTCAGGGTGCGATGCGACGCCCTCGACGTCCGCCGCCCGCAGGACCACTGCCACCATGTCGCGCTGGGTCATCGGCACTTCCGGGCCCGCGCCGACGGGCTCGATTCGCGGGACAAGGATGCGCTTGCCCTCCTGCCAGGCCCAGCGGATGGCCGGCCACGTGTCGATCTCCGTCGGAAGCGAAAGGAAGGCCATCAGCGTCTGGGCCGCACGGACCGAGGGCAGATTCGCCAGACGCTGCGCCACCGCCACGCTGGCCGCGCGGCGATGGCTGGGCGTCAGAAGCGTCAGCGACTCCGCGACCACGCGGCGGATTCGCGTCTTGGCATCCTGAATCGAGTTACCGGTCATGGTTATCGGCGGTGACTGTACCGCCCGCGCGGCCGATTTCCAAGTTCAAAGTTGCCGGAAAAACGGTGGCAATTACTACCGCATCGCCACTTGGGCAAATCTCGCGCGGCGGGTCTCCTGACCCGCCGCGCGTAGCGGTGTTCTCGGCCGCGCCGGAGGCAATTCTTGCGCGGTGGGTCCGGAGACCCACCGCGCAAGATCACAAGTGGCGCTGTAGTGTTACAGGCCGAAGAAACTCGGGCTTCCAGGGACTTTTGGCGGCGTGGGGGTCGACGGCGTGGTAGTCGGCGGCGTGGGCGTCGTCTGCCCGTCGCCCTTATACGGGCTGGGACCGAGGGTGGGCCCGTCCGCCCAGGCAAACGGCTGAACGAAAAGCGGCTGATGGCTGCCGATCGTCACGCGCCCCATCACCAGGCCGGCGACGATGATCCACTTGCCTTCGTCCAGGCGCCCGCCGCGCACCTCGGCCACGGCGGCCAGGCGGTCCCCCTTCGCCGCCAGCATCGGGTGGGCATGCAGTGGCGCCAGGATCAGGTACTTGCCGTCGGGCCCCTCGACCGAGTCGCGGACCTCGACGTACGCCACCACGCCGCGAGGGTCGATTGCGCCGGCTTTCCCCAGGTCCGTCTTGATCTCCTGCACGAGGTCGTCGCGGTAGGCCCTGCCGACCTTGGCGATCGCCCTGAGGACATCGAGTCCGTTTGAGAACACCATGTCGCGCACTTTCGGGTCCACGCCGCCGGCCGAGGCCAGCCACGTGCCCGCTTCGGCCATCCTGGCGAATTGGGCGTAGAGCCCATCGGGGAACAACACCCCTTCGCCCCGGCAGGATGGGCAGGTCTTACTTTCATCTTTGTATGTATTGTGTCGCATTCCGCCGGTGACCCTGCTTTCGATGAGTTTGCGGACCGTAACGGTCCCCTTGCCATTGCAGTTGGAACATACACTGCGGCGCTTGATAGCCCGGACCGCCTGCGCAAAGTCGGCCGCCGCAACGGGCTTGCCCGGAACCGGAAGGACCGCCACGGGCCACAGGGGCTTGGGCAACTCGGCCAGGGGTTTCAGTTGCCTGTCCGACGCAACGAGGGCCTCGCGCAGCGCCGCCGCCGGCACGGCCAGCGGCTTGTCGGCCCCGGCGATGCGCAGAAGCACGCCGACCACGTTACCGCTCCGGTCCAGAACGGGCGCCCCGGAGGCCTCGTCGGGGTTGATGGTACTGAAGTTCAGGAACGAAACGGCCTGTTTCGGCGGATCGCTTTTCAGGCGCGCCGCCAAGTCCGCCGACGATGTCGCGTGAGAGAACTTGCCGATGATAATGTCCGGCTTGTCGGGGTCCTGGCCCCAGGTATGCCCGACGACGACAACCTCGCCGGGCACTTCCGCCTCGGACGCCGCGGAAAACGCCAGGCCCGAAAGCCCCGCGGGAACGCCGTCCACCTTGATGGCCACCAAGCCGGTCGAAGGGTCGGCCATGGCAAACTGTGTGGCCGTCGCCTTCGAGCCGTCACGGAATTGCAGCCTCGCCTGTTTGACGTCCGGCCGCGCCAGCGAGGCCAGGTCCGTTACGACAAAGCGGCCCTCGCCCAGAAGAAAGCCCGAAGCGTAGGCCAGCGGCACACCCAGCGCGTTCTCGGCGGTCACGAGGCACACCCGCGCCTCCGCCGCATCGCGGACTGCGGCCATGTCCGGCGTCTCCGCCGCCACAAGAGTCCCCGTTGCCACCAGCAGCCCGGATATGACCAGTTCCGCCACCAGGATCAAAGCCCGTCTACGTCTCATCCTCACCTCTGCAAAGGCCCGAAAACAACAGTTCAGCCGGCGACCTCCATGCCTGTGCCCCCACCGGCTGCCGTTTGCCGCCCAATTGTACCAACACGATTATAGAACTGGCCTTTCGCAGGTTTTGAGTGTACCGGGGGTTGAGGTGGAGTGCAAGTCGAGGAAGGAAGGATGCCGAGTGCCAAGTGTCAAGGCCCATTAAAAATGTCCGGGGTCCTGACCCAGTAGAAATGTCCGGTCTTGGCGTTTCTGTTTGAAGGATTTTCTCCAGGGATGCTCCGGGCCTGGACGGTAGGGTTCGTGGTCGGTAGGATGAGGCGAGCCA
>JAPLMO010000463.1 GCA_026386995.1 Planctomycetota bacterium
TCCTCATAGACACGCTCCTTTTTGCTTTGGGACTCTTTACCAAAGACCCAAATCGGCAAAAAGGGGCTGTTTTTATTATCTCGAATCATTGTACCAGACCAAGGATAGTTAACGGCGTTGCGTGGCACCCACATAATCAAATACTACATGCCCGCCACGACGGGCTTTGCGCCGGCCTTCAGGGCCTTCTCTACGAGTTCGGGCGGCAGGCGGTTGTCGCCGTCCGCGTGCGGCACGAGGCTGATCAGGGCCTCGCCCTCTTTCGGGACGCCAAGGCCGTAGAACGTGTTCGTCCAGCGGGGCAGCAGGTTGCCGGCCACGTCGTACATCTCCAGGCGCACCGTGTGAGGGCCGGGGGCCAGTTTCCCGGCGTATATGAAGACCTTGCCGGGCAGCATGTGCCAGTAGCGGATGTCGCCCTGGACGTTCCAGTATCCTGCGGCGGACCCCACGTAAGGCATGTGCTTGAGGATTTCCTTGGCGACCGCCTTGCCGGCCTGGGCGGCGTCCTTCTCGGCGATGCGGTCCTGGGTGGATGCCTGTTCCCACAGGTCCAGCACCTCGAACGCCTGGCCGGCGTAGTGGCCGTCGACGTACACGCGGATGGTGCGCGGCTGGACGAAGGAGCGGCCGAACTCGGTGCGTTCGCCGTTTATGCCGCCCAGGTACTTGTATGGCGGCCAGCCGACCTCCAACTGGAGCACCGTGTTCGCCTCGTTCTGGTACGCGGGGGTGAAGAACTCCTCGCGCTTGTCGGTCGTCTTCAGGACGGGGTTGTCCTTGGCGGCGCCCGCCTGCGCGGCCGGGGGAGCGCCGAGCGTGCCGCGCACCTGTGAGAGGTCGACGATGCCCTCCATGAATCGGTCCTTCTCTTTCGGGTCGGAGAACGTCTGGAAGGACCACTTTTCGCCTTCGATGAACTTCTTTTCCCAATCGGCGACGGCCTTGCGGTCGGCGGCGAGTTCTTTCTCGGCCGTTTTTGGGCGATCGACCCCGGCCGCGGCCTTCCGAAGCGCGATGGCGCATTGGTCGGCGTCGCCGAGTTTAGCGAACGCGCGGCTGATCCAGAAGTACGCCAGGCCGAAGTCCTCGCCGTACGACGACGGCGTCTTTTCGTTGACCACCGCCGCACGGTCGGCCGACAGGGCCCGAGAGAAAAGGATGCGGGCGTTGTTGTACTGGCCCGCGCGGTACTCCAGCAGGCCCAGGTACGTGGCGAGCATCGCCCGCTCGTACGTCTCGCCCTTGTAGAACTTGAGTTGCTCGGTCGTGAGGGCGGCGGCCGTGTTGTCGCGCTCGGCGCCGAGTTGGTCGAACGCCTCCATCAGGTGCGGCTTGGCCCGCAGGTCGCTCCCCAGCATCACGGCCATTCGCCCGAACTCCATCCGCTGGAGGATGTAGTTGTTGTCCTTCGGGTCCTTCGCGAGGCGCGGCTCCATCGTGTCGAGCGGGTTGACCCACGCGATCTTGTTGCGCGTGGGTTCGCACCCCAGCCCGAGGGCCACGGTTGCGGCCAGGGCCGCGCACATCAGAAAGCGTCCGGCGATCATCGTGCGTTCTCCCATGAGGGCCGCGTTAGCGGTCGTACACGCCGCGCAGGAACAGTTTCTTGAACTCGTAATCGTTCTCCCAGACGATGGCGCTTGAGGCCGCGTCCGTCAGGCGCACCGAGATGCGGATGTACTCGGTCTCGCGGCGGCCGCGCGTCCGGCGGATGCCCTCGATGCGGCCGGCCATGAAGAAGTCCGCCCCGTACAGGGCCTTGCTGCCGCTGGACGTGACCTTGCCGCGGTCCTTGTCGCGCCGCTCGGTCTTGATCTTCTCGATGGCGTCGCGGTCCAGGAAGACCATCTTGCCGCCCGAGTTCTTTATGAGTTCCGTGCGGATCTTATAGAGCACGTCATCGGCGTTGACGAGTTCGTCGCTGTTGTTGACCATCTCGAAGAACGCGATCGTCGGCGGGCTGGAGGCGTTCTGTATCTGCGGCAGGCGGACCACCGACTGCGCCATCTCGAAGCACACGCCCCGGAAGTCCTTGCTCCCGATCGCGCCGCCGAGGGCGTCATCCTCGCTGTCCACGTCCATCCGGGCGGTCTGGCCCGAGCATCCCGCCATGAGGGCCGCGGCCAGGGCTGCCGCAAGGGCCGTCATCCCGAGGGCCGTCCGGCCCTGTCCGAAAATTGCCATGCGTAATCTCCTTTCACCTACCATTGTAACTTTGCCGCCGGGGCGCGCAAGACCCGGGGCAAAGTCGTCGCGGAACGCGCTATCCACAATCTTTTATCGGTCAAATCATGTGGCAGTCTGAAATGAACTTTGGCCAAACCAGCCCTTCCGATCCCGCTCAGGCCGGCAATGGCACGTCTTTCGGATAATCTTCATCTTCGCGAGGGCCTGCGGAAGACCCGCCCTCGGCCCCGACCTGCTCGAATTCTGCGCCGCCGGAGCCTGATGCGGCTTGCGAACGCGAATCCTTTTCCTGTGGCGCAAAACTCTCGAACCGAGTGAACTCGCGCAGCCACGTCAGTTTCACCAGGCCCGTCGGACCGTTTCGCTGCTTGGCGATGATCAGTTCCGCCTGGTTTGCCACGGCCTCGTACTCGGGCGTGCCGAACTTCAGGCGCGTCGCCTCCCGGTCCAGCATCAGCACGACGTCGGCGTCCTGCTCGATCGCCCCCGATTCGCGGAGGTCCGAGAGTTGCGGCACGACGCCCTCGCGCGGCTGATTTTGGGCCGGCCGCCGCAACTGCGCGACCGCCAGCACGGGAACCGTGAGTTCCCGCGCCAGGGCCTTGATGCCGCGGCTGATGTTCGAGACCTCGACCTGCCGGCTCTCGCTCCCCGGCGCGGTCATAAGTTGCAGGTAGTCCACGACGATCAATTTGATATCGTGCTTCAGGCACAGCCGCCGCGCCTTGGCCCTGAGGTCCAGCACGCGCAGGGCCGCCGTGTCGTCGATGTAGAGGGGGGTCTTGTAGAGGTAATCGCAGGCGTCTTTGACGCGGGTGGCCTCGGTGTCCGACAGGACGCCCTTCCGGAGGCGCTGGCCGTCCACGCGGGCACGCGACGACAGCAACCTGAGGACCAGTTCCTCCTTGCTCATTTCGAGGCTGAAGAATGCGACCGGGATGCGGTTATCGCAGGCCACGTGTTCGGCAATGTTCATGGCCAGCGCGCTTTTGCCGACGCTCGGCCGGGCCGCCAGCACGATCATCTCGCCCGGCTGCAGGCCGCGCGTCCGGTCGTCCAGGTCGTGCAGGCCCGTCTCGACGCCCGTGATCGCCCGCCCGCCCTGAAAATCGAGGACCTGGATCAACTGGCTGAGGATTGTCCGGATGTCCTGGGCCTGGTTGACGATCTTTTTCTCGGCGACGTCGAAAATCCGCTTCTCGCAGCGGTCCAGGATGTCGTCGACCGGGCCGGACTGCCCCTGCGCATCGCGGATGATCTCGGCCGCCGCCTGGATAAGGCCCCGGAGGAGCGCCTTCTCCTTGACGACCCGGGCGTAGTACTCGGCGTTGGCCAGCGTCGGCACGGCGTCGGCCAGCGTCACGAGGTACGAATCGCCGCCCACCTCCTCCAATTTGCCCGACGCCCTGAGCGCCTCGCGCAAGATCACCAGGTCCACGGGCTTGTTCTCGTCGTAGAGTTTGACGAGCGCGCCAAAGAGCGCCCGGTGCTGCGGCCGGTAGAAACAGTCGGCGTCGAGGTACTGGACGGCGATGCCCGTGGCCTCGGGCGCAAGGAGCATCGCCCCGAGGACGCTCATTTCGGCCTCGATGCTATGCGGCGGAACCCTGTCGAGCAGCGGATCGTCAGGCATCACAAACTCCAACAGCATGAACCGCCGAGAACGCGGAGCACGCTGAGCAAGACGAAGATTCTTTTCCTAATACGACAGCGCAACTTCCGTATTGTGCGCGGCGGTTCTCCTGAACCGCCGCGCACAATCGCAATCCTGCATTGTCGTACTAAGAGATAGATCTCCTCTCCGCGTTCTCGGCGGTTAAACTTTTCCGGCAGGTGGTTATAGTCGATGGGGCAGGGCAAGGAAAGGAAAAACGGCTCATTCCGGTATGCCTTCAATTACGGGCGTCTGACGCTGGCGTAGGGGCGGGGGAGAGGGGGAAGCACGAAGGAGAACTCCTAATACCGAACAAGGAACTGCGAACATCGAAGGCCGCAGCCCCGCCGCGTGACGTGATGCGGATGCCCCGCAGCCACGACTCATGCCCGACGCGCCATGCCGACAACCCAACTTACCCCCGGCGCCCCGACGATAAAGAATAAGTATTGCGTCCCGCGAATAACCCTTTGGGAAGGGCCTCCGGGGCTTATCTTAATGCCATTCTATTGCGTCCCCCGAATAACCTCGCTTGTTTTCTCATGGGGTCCGACTGGTAAGGCGTATTTATCGTACAGTCGCTTCCAGTAGCTTTTCCAATACTTGTCGTAGTAATCCAGGCCGGCCTTTTCGATGTAATCGGGTTCCACAACCTTTGGCGCCGTGTCCGGATCGTATCCCTTGAGGTGTCCCTTGCCGGCGCGGTTGCGGGGTGAAATGAAACGCCAATCGGAGTCGCCCAATACATCTTCGCAGAGTTTGGCCATCTCCGGGTCGTAGACCTTGAGTTGGGCACGGGTATGAACGTGGTTATGGTCGTGATCGTTGATTCGGCCGCAGTCGTACCAACACTGCACCGATGCCGCCCAGTATTCCCCGGGATTCAGTGCGGCATAGCACTGCTTCGGGCCGCCGAAAACGATCAGCACTTTGTCTGCTTTGGTTACTTCGACCTTGGCGTGCGTGGCCTTGCCGTTGACGAGGATGTCCCCGCCATCGAGGCACTTCTTGAAAAGTTCAGGCGATTCGCCGGGGAACGATTTGACCAGCGCATCAAACAGACTGACAGGCGTCTTGCTCTTCACGCGCTCAAAGCGCTGGGCGGCATAGCCGTCATTCCAGAGACCTTTTGCCTTGGCGTGCTTGAAGGCGTCGGTCAAGCGGGTACGCAACTCTTTGTCGAAGCCCGACTTGTCGATGACATGGGCGAACTCGTGAATGAGAACGCTTTCGAGCCGCTGGCCGCCTTCGTACTCCAGCACGTCTTCCTCAGAAAAAAGGACAGTTGGGCGACCATTTTGTGAACTGAGAAATCCACGGTTTCGCCAGTTGTAAAAACCGAGTTCTTCACCCTTCTTGTCACTGGTGAACTGCGGCAAATCGGAAACCAGTTCGTCGTAGCCGACGATGATGCACAACACCTTCTGATCGCGGATGCGCTGGGCGATCGGCGGCTTGAGATCCGTCATGACCAGATCGAGGAGATACGTCGTTTCGAGGTGGGTGTAATCGGAAACCTTGCCCGAGGTGGCGATCAGAATATTCTGCGCCTGCACGCACTTCTTGTAGAAGGCGGCGTCCAGATTATATTCCTTGGCCCGCTCGTCCGACAAGGGCTTGACTTCAATCGGCGCATCGGGCGAGCCGAGGGACGACCTGGCGATCACCAGAAGAGTGAACAGACAGACCAGGGATCTACTGGAAAACGGCAGGCTTCGCATCTGACACTCTCCAAAGGCCCAAGAACAAGGAAACACAAAATGCAACCTCACAAAACTATCGAGGGCGTCCACGCTATTCCTGCTTATTCGGCCACTCCGGCATCCGGGTGTATTGCGGGACGACGGTCTTTGAGTTTCTCAATCTTACCGAGACCTGGCGGAATCTCAAGACTCCGTTGGTAATTAGTACTACAACGCCACTTAACCTTTGCGCAGTGGATCTCCTGACCCACCGCGCAAGAAATGGGCCTGGGGGCCACCAGAACGCGGTTGGCGCGGCGGGTCGGGAGACCCGCCGCGCTAAACTTGCCCAAGTGGCGTTGTAGTAGTAGTACTAATTCCCTAATTCCCCGGTAACCCGCGTGTTTCTCACCCGCGCAAGTACCTTATATCAGGGAGTCCGCGATAGTCTTAACGTCCTCGAGCGAGAGGCCGTAGAGAGCGTTGACGCGGTCGTTGAGTTCGGCGGTCAGGTCGCCGACCTGGCGATTCACGTCGGCGACGGCATTGATCTGGGCCGTCAGATATTCGTCCCATCGGGCGCGGTCGGCGGGCTTGAACTTCCGCTTGGCGAACCTCTCCATTTCATCCATGAGTTGCCCAAGGGTGAGTTCGTCGAATGCCTGAAGTTTCCCCGGCAACTTGGCGGGAAGGGGCGACGTGGCCACAAGTTCCGCCGGGGCAAGGTCCACGGCCAGTCGCCTCTGCACGCCCCTCATTGCCGCAAGCCTCTGGCCGTGCAGGTCGGACAGTTGCCGCGCCAGGTCCGCCAGCGGTTTCTGGTCTTTGGCCTTCGGAATCGGCAACGGGGCGATGAACTGCTTGTTGGCCGACCGATACTCGCCGCGGAAGGGCTTGGATGTCAGTCGCCATGCGAAATCGCAGGCCGTGGAATTCAAGATGGCCGCGACATAGCCCAACTGCCACTTGCCTTTGACAAGAACGCCCCCGACATCCACGTTGTCCAGGAACATGGCACCCTGTTCGTCCATTGCCGCACGAAGGTGAAAGAGCAAACGGGGAACCATGATCTTGGCGCAGGCTTGCTTATTGAGATTTTTCGGATATACATACCCGTACCAGCCTGGATGGTCCATCTTGTCATCCTCGCGACCTCGCAGTCTTTCTTCGCACGCACTCAGGTAATCAAGCGTCCTGTGGAATTTCTTCCGGAGTAGCTTTGCGGACAGCAGAACCGGCGCAGGCCCGGAAACGTCATAGGGAAATAGCAGGTATGTATCGTCAAGTTCCGCGGAGAGCGGCCTGATATTGCGCCCCGAGGCAAGGGGCTTCATAAGATCATCTTCGAGTTCGACTTCCTTGTTCAACGCCCACGACCAATACCGCCCTGGCGCGATACGCGTAAGGTGATACACGTCATCGGCACTCGTTTGGATGCCGACAATAATCCCGGCGCAGGCGTCCGCCAGCCGTACGCTGCGCTCGCGCATCTTGTCGATGATCTTCCGGGCCTTCGATTCCAGAAGCGACCAGGCGCCTTCGCCGAGGTCCTTGTAAGAGACGGGATAAAAGGTTATTTGCCCGAGGTCGCCCTTGCCGGCATCGGCCGCCTGGATGGCGGCGGCCGGCTGGGTCGAGAAGAATTGCAGGGCCGTGTACGTGGTGGCGTCCTCGAAGACCTGGTGGCTCTTGAAATCGACGAACTTTTCCAGGGCCTTTTTCTCGGCCACGAGTTGCCGCAGGCCCTCGCCGTACTCGTTTAAGAGCCACACGTTGGGGGCGATGAATCCCATGTGCCCGCCCGGGCGCAGCAGTTCCAGGCCGCGCTCGATGAACGGCAGATAGAGGTCGAAGTTGCCGGTTCGGGCGGCGCGATACCGGCCGATTAGGAACTCGGCCACCTTCGGCTCGCGCTTGCGGAAGTTCTGGAGTTTGACGTACGGAGGATTGCTGACGATGCAGTCAAAGCCGCCCTCCGCGAACACCCTCGGAAATCGCCCGGCCCAGTCCAGGGCTAGCGGGTCGGCCTTCGGGTCGTCGACGATGCTGTTGCCGCACTGGATGTTCTCGGATAGGTCCGCGAGGGTCTTGCCGCGCTCGGCGGTGCGAATCCAGAGCGCCAGGCGGGTGATTTCCACGGCCTCCTGCGAGCGGTCGGCCCCGAAGAGGTTGTCGCGGAGAATCCACGCGCTGACCTTTTCGCGGAGTTCGGCGTCGTCCTTACCCTCGCGCAAGAACAGGGCCGTGAGGACCTCATCATAGACGCCTTCGAGGTAGTCGAAGGCCTGGATCAGAAAGGCGCCGCTGCCGCAGGCCATGTCGCAGACGCGGAATCGGCGCAGGTCGTCGAGGCGAGCCTTCTGGTAGTTGATCCAGTCGGCCAGGGTCTTTTCGCTCGGCACGGCCTGCGGGTCGATGTTGAACTTCCGGGCCAGCGCGGCAAAGCGCTCGGCCAGGCAAGGCCCCAGGGTACTCTCGACGATGTAGCGCGTGATGGGCGGCGGCGTGTAGTAGATGCCCTCTCGCTTGCGCTTGCCGGAGGCGTCCTCGGTGGGCGTCGTGTCCCAGGAGTCGGGCGAGGCTCGCAAGGTCTCAAGGTCGGTGATGGATTGCTCAAAGAGGTGTCCGAGGACGTCCAGGGTGACTTCGTCGCGGAAGTCGTAGCCTCCCACTTCCTTGAAGAACGTGGTCCACTTATCGCTGAGTTGCAGGTTATCGACTTCATCGTCCACGGCAAACAGGCCGCCGTTGAAGGGCGAGATGTAGAAGTCGGGGTTGCCCGTGTCAATGCTTCGAAAGAGGGCCAGAAAGTTCTGCCACCGCGGGTTCGTGACCTTGGTGAACGCTGGAATCTGCGTCCAGGCTTTTTCGATCGTGCCGTCGGGCAGAAGGTCGCGGTCTTCGCAGAACGCAACGAAGATGATCCGGTCCAGAATCTTCTGGGCGATGTGGATCGCCGTTTCGGTCGGCTTGTTGTGCGGCGCCTTGCGAAGGTGCTGGATGATGGCGACGCGATTGGCGTGGTAGTCGCGGTAGAGTTCGCGGCCGACCTCGCGCTGGCGGTGGCTCGTCTGGTCAAGGAGTTCATCGGCGCGGGCCTTCTGGCCCTTCAGCAGCGGCAACAGCCCCCCGGGACCGAAGAGAACGTAGAAGTCGCGGAACCGGTCGACGCTGCGCAGTTCCTGGAGGGTGAACCACTCCGAGTCGCGCGGCGTGTGGTTGCGGTGGTACAGGCGAAAACTGACGACATTCGACACGATGCCCCACGGGCATGCCGGCACGGCGTTCAGGTAGTCCCAGCACTGCTGGACCGGCGTTCGGCCCGCGGAGCGGTCGCGGTCGAGATTGACGAGTGGCCCCTTGATTTCCATCAGGGCGCGCGGCGGGTCGCTGCCCTCGGACGAAAAGAAGCCGATGGCGGCATCGGCCGTGCCCCCGTTGACCGCAAACTCCGGTTCCAGTTGCCATTGCCGGAGGTTCTCGGAAAAGAGGGTGTACCCGAGCGCATCGCCGAAAACCTCCGCCAGGAACTCCCCTCTCAGGGAGGTTTCCTTGCGGCGCTGCAAGCGCCCGCTTGTTTCCATGTCGGCCCACTTGATGAGGATGGCGTGGGCCCGGTCCTGTTCCGCGCGTTCAGGCAAATCGTTGGCCGCCCGGCGCAAGAACCTCGGCAGTATCAGACGGGGATTGTCCTTAACGTCACCGAGCGCGACGGTGTGAAGGTCCGGAATGAGGGGCGGCTGATTCATCAATACCCTCGCGGCAGCAGAAACCTGGTTGCGAGTATCTTACGCGAACGCGGGACGCAAACAAGACCATTTCACTAAGCCGTGGGGAAAGGGCATTCTGTTCTCCAGCCGCTGATTCGCCGCGCCGGTATTGTCGCCGTCGGCGTATCGGTGGGAGGGCCCCAGGGCTAGACGCAACCCGTTGGATGCGCCGCTCGGGGCGAACGGCCTCGGGTTTTTTTATTGGAACAGCCGCCATGAAAAAGATCACCGTTTACGATACCACGCTATGTGACGGCATGCAGGGCGAGGGCGTCAACTTCAGCCTCCAGGACAAACTTGACATCGCCCGGCGCCTGGACGGCCTCGGCGTCGATTTCCTCGAAGCCGGCTACCCCGTCTCCAACCCCAAGGACGAGCAGGTCTTCCAGGAACTGAAGCGTTATCCCCTGAAGCATGCCGCGGCCCCCCGCCACGCGGCCCGGCCCCCTCAGCCGGCCTCCGGTCGCCCCTTGCATCAGTTATCATGGTGTGGTGCAATTGGCGGGCCGAACAGGATTGATTTTGGACCCTAATTTCGGACCCGCCGTATCCACTATCCCCTCGGTTACGGCGGGCGGCTGCTCGCTTGGCGCGTCGAGCCCGCGGCGCCGCCCTGCGCCACGGTAACCGGCCGATTACGGGCCAAGTGTCGGCATTACCCGGTCACCCGCGGACCGACGACCCCGGTCGCCGCTCGGCGATCAGTTGCCGCGGAACGCCCGGCAGCACCAGGTGCCACTCCAGTTCCTCCAACTGCGTCAGCAGCACCGTGCATTCTTTCTCGCGTTCGGCGTAGAGTTCGGGAACCTGGACCCCGGCGGCAAAGCCCTTGAGGTTCTTCAGCCCCTCGGCGGCAGCCTTGCGGATCGCGTGATACCGATTCACCTGGGTGTTGTAGTTGGCGGCCCAGTGGACGTTCAGCGCGCTGGTGCGCCACATGCGGCTGAGGTCCTTGCGGTCGGTTGTGCACTTGTCAACGGCGCGTTGCGCGACCTGGAGAATGTTCTCGACCAGGGCCGTCATAACCTCCCTACGCTTCAGGACGCTGACGCCGGGCGTATACAAGTCGGCTTCGTTAAGCCGGTCCTGGGCACGTTTGCCGGCCGCTTCCAGTTTGTCGGGGTCATTCAGGCCGCCGGCCTTGGCACAGCCTTTCTTGACGTCGGCCACCAGTTGAGCGGATTTCCACTCCATGGCGGCGGCCATCGCCTCTTCGTAGGACATGACAGACTTGTTATCGATCACCGTGCCGCGACACTGGTCAAACGCCTCGACGGCCGCGCGAAGGCGCCGCTTGTCGGCGTCGTCCGCCACCAGGTCTGCCCTGCGGCTGAATGCGCGGGCCGCATTGGCGGCATCCTTGACCTGAAGATAACAGGTGACCAGGGCCGCCGTGGCCGCCATGCGGTTTTCGTGCGGGAAAGCCGCGGGCGTCAATTCCATCAGCCCCTCGAGCCGGGCCGCCGCCTGCGTCCAACTGCCCTTGGCGATGGCGGCCTTGGCCTCCTCGAAGACCTTGGGGGCATCGGCCGGAGCGATCTTGGTCGGGACGACGACCCCGCCCGTCGCATCCCCTTTTTCGATCGAACCGATCGCGGCACGCGGGATCGTCACGTTGCCGCTGTCGGTCGAGATCACAACTTTATCGGCGGCCTCGCTGGCGATCTTGCCCGTGAAAGTCTGCTGCGAGGTCGTGGTGATGGTGTCGGCCCGAACCACGGGGGCCAGGGCCGACAGGCCGAGCACGAGTCCGGCAGCCACGGCGGCGACGATACGAGCGATGTCAACAGTGGTTCTCATGATACTTCCTCCTAACAAAATGGACGCATGCAAATCGGATTGGGCTGTCGTCTTCCCCGCCGGTTCGGCGGTCGACGGGGTTAGGATGTCGGCGATCGGGGTGGCCCATGCGGGCCTGGGGCGCTGTTGCAGGTCGCGCCCCCTATGGGTTCAAATCCGTCCCGCGGGCAAGGGTTACGCGAAAATTTCGTGAAATGATACGCGACGAACCGCTGTTGCTACAACTTGCCCGGCGGCCCTCTATGCACCGCAGGAGCCTCCCTTGCAATCGGAGGCCCGGCAACCTCGTTCAGCACTGAGGGAGTTCTGGGAACAATACAATGGCGGTGAAATAAGCAAAAAGAGGCCTCTTTTCAGGGGTTTCTATGCGGTTGCCAATAAATCACCCCACAGTTCCGACGCGACGCGGCTGGCCCTCACGCGAATTCCCCAGGAAAACTGATCTATGGGCATCATGCAGGTCCGGAGTTGACGTTGCCGCTTTATGCGTAAAACATTTGCTGTCAAGGACTTACGCCTTATTTCACCGCCATTGGGGACACAAGGGGAGTTCCGGGGAGTTTACCCGCCTGGGCGGGCGTTCGCAGCGGTCAAAGCCGTTGCCGTTCTTCCATCTGCCAAATTGGCAGGTTGCGTCCCTCCGTCCCTCTCCTTCCATAGGTGTCCCCCTATTATTTCAGGCGCCAAACCGGCCCGGCGGCAGCCCGACTGGGGGACTCGACATTTACTATAAGTGAACGCGATATCTTTCGCTACTAAAGGCGATAAGCCCACGCGGCACACTTAGCCGGCGACCGCGGTCGCCGCGAGCCGTCTGGACTTGGCCGCCGCGCGGTGGGCCAACTGGGACGAGAAACGGCGATTACGCCGGGACGATCCAGACGTCGATTTCGGCCTCGATGCCCTCGGCCAGGTGGATCGGGACGCGGAACTTGTCGAGCGTCCGGATGGGCGCGGCAAGTGCGACCTGCTCGGGGGTGACCTTGTAGCCTTCGGCGGCCAGGGCCTCGACGATGTGCTCGACGTTGACCGAGCCGAAGAGGTGTCCGAGTTCGTTGGCCTTGGCCTTGATCGTGACGGAGGTGCCGGCGATCTTGGCGGCGAAGGCCTTGAGGGTCTCGATCCGCTGCTTGGCCGCCACTTCGCGCTGGACCTTCTCATCCTCGACGCGCTTCAGGTTGGCGGGCGTCGGGGTGATGGCCACGTGCTGGGGCAGCAGATAGTTGCGGGCGTATCCTTCGCTGACCTCGACGACGTCGCCGATGACGCCCAGGTTGGGCACTTCCTGTCGCAGTAAGACCTTCATCACAGAATCTCCAACTAGGCGCAACCGTGGCGGCCGCGCTCGGGGTCCCTGGTTAACTGACGTAGGGCATGAGGCTGAGGAATCGTGCGCGCTTCAGGGCCTTGGCGGCGTCGCGCTGGTGTCCGGCGCAGTTGCCGGAGCGTTTGCGGCTGAGGATCTTGCTGCGGGTCGTCACCAGTTTCAGGAGCGTCTGGGTGTCTTTGTAGTCGATGTGGGTGACGTTCTCCCGGCAGAAGCGGCACTTGGCTCGCTCGCGGAAGCGGACCGTCTTGCGTTTCGGCTTCGGTTTGCCTTTGAATTTGCTGGGCTTCGGCACAGTAACCTCCTTGGGTTCCTAGAAAGGAATGGTATTGTCCTCGACGTCCTGCGTGAAATCGTAATCCGAGCCTGCGGGCGGAGTCTGATCCTGGGCTCCGCTGGTTTCCTGGCGCTGGGTGTCCTGCGACGGCTGCGGCGCGGGTCGCGGGCCGCCTTGTCCGCCGCCGCCCTTGCTGCCGATGAACTGAAACTGGTCGACGACGACGTCCAGTTTGCTGCGTTTCTTGCCGTCGGGACCGTCCCAGGTGCGATAGCTCAGGCGTCCCTCGACGAAAATCGGCTGGCCCTTGGTGAGGTACTTGGCGATGACTTCGCCCCGCCCGGCCCACGCCGAGCAGTCGACGAAGCAGACCTCTTCGTGCATCTGGCCATCGGCGCCCTTCCACTTGCGGTTGATGGCCAGGCCGAAGTCGCAGACGGCCTGTTTGTTGGGCGTGTAGCGCAGTTGGGGATCGCGCGTGAGGTTGCCCATGAGCATGACTTTATTGTAGTTGGCCATGATTGGCTCCGTGCGCTGGGTTAAACGTCATCGAACGGCCGGCCGCGCTCCGCGGGGGCCTCGCCGGTTTCGACCGGCATGGCGGCCGGGGTTTCTTCGCCATAGTGGGTGGGCTTGCCGACGACGATGGCAGCGGCCGCGGTGGCCGTCTCGCCGCGCTCGGCGATGAGTTTCTGGGCTATGTCTTCGTGGACGTCCTCGCCGAGTTGCATGCGCATGCCGGCCACGGTGAAGTGGTCGGCCCGCAGGATGATCGAGCGGAGGATCTTCTCGGAGAGCGAGGCGTCCCTGTTGATCTCCGCCAGGGGCGCGCCCGATTTCAGAAGGAAGAACGCCAGCACGTACGTGCCGCGCTTCCGCCGCTTCACGGTGAAGGCGAGTTTCCGCTCGTCCCAGCGCGTGATGCCGATAATCTCGGCGCCGTTGCGCGTGAAGATGTTGGCGACGTGTTTGGTCAGGTCGCCCCATGCGGCGGCGTCGCCGCTGTCGACCAGGAACATTGCCTCGTACACGCGACTTTCAGTCTTTCTTTGCATAATCCGTTGGCCTCTCGGCCACCTCCTTCAGGTGCGCTAGTCTTCCTTGGGTCGGTTAAACCTGTTCATGGCCTCCTGGAGGCCATTTGTAATCCAGCATTCGGCGGCGTCCGCGGTGCTGCCGATGGCGTCTTCGATCACCGGCCGCTCGCTCGCCGTAAACTCGGAGAGCACAAACGCCGCCTGGTCCATGCCTCGCGGCATGGGGCCGATGCCCACCCTCAGCCGGGCGAACTGCTCGTGCCCGAGGTGGGCGATGATCGACTCCAGCCCGTTGTGCCCGCCGGCGGAGCCTTCCGGCCTGAGGCGGATCCGGCCGACGTCCAGGGCCAGGTCGTCCACGACGACCAGCAAATCACCGCTCTCGACTTTCCAAAAATCCATCAGTTCCCGCACCGACTGGCCCGAGAGGTTCATGTACGTCACGGGCCGGGCCAGAACGACCTTTTCGCTTCCCCGGCGGATTTCCGCCAGGAGCGACTGGAACCTTTCCCGCCACCCCGTTGCGCCCGCCCGAGCGGCCAGCGTCTCGGCCACGCGCCAACCGGCGTTATGCCGCGTGGCGGCGTATTGAGGCCCCGGGTTGCCCAAACCGACGATCAGTTTCATGCACGCTTATGCGAAAGCAAAACGGCCTCGCCCTCGAAGGAGGGCGGCTGACCAGGCGCCTACTTTTTGTCGGCCTTCGCTTCCGCTTCGCCTTCCTCGCCTTCTTCGAGTTTTTCCTTGCGGATGAGTTCGGGCTCGACGTCGCCGGTGGCCACGGGAGCGACGCCAGGCGCGGCGGCCACTTCCTCTTTGATCGCCTTCATGATCACAACGATGACGTCGGGGTCCGTCAGGACCTTGACGCCCGGCGGCAGAGCCAGTTGCTTGACGGTGCGGGTCTCGTCCAGTTGGATGTCGCCGACCTGGAGGATGATGGCCTCGGGGATGTCCTTCGGGAGGCACTCGATCTTGACTTTGGCCAGGGGCTGTTCGAGCACGGCGTGCTCGACCTTCGAGTGGCCTTTCAGTTGGATGGGCACCTCCAGGGTGATGGCCTCGTCCATGGCGATGCGGACGAAGTCGGCGTGGACGATCACGTCGCCGAAGGAGTCGTACTGGACAGCCTTCAGGAGGACGGTGTCCGTTTGCTTGTCGCGTTGGAGTTCGAACATGCGGGTGCGTTTGCGCAGGGCCTCGACGAGTTCCTCCATATCCACCTGGAGGGACAGGGCCTCTTTCTTGCGGCCGTAGAGGACGGCCGGCACTTTGCCTTCGAGGCGCATGCGGCGGCACGCGCGTGTCCCGCTGGTCTCACGTTTCGTTGCATGCAAAGTCTCAGTGGCAATACCCACAACGGACTCCTTTCAATCACGCCTGGCGTTTGGATTTCCTCAGGAAAAGTTCGCTTACCGACTGGTGCAGGTGAATGCGTTTTATGGCCTCGCCCAGCAGGGGCGCAAGGCTCAGTTGCGTCAGGTTCTTGAGTTTGCGTGCCTCGTCGCACAGCGGGATGGTGTCGGTGACGGCGACGGACTTGATGGGCGCCTCGCAGATGCGAGCGACGGCGTTTTCGCACATGACGGCGTGGGTGGCGGCCACGTAGATGTCACGGGCCCCGACGGTCTTCAGCAGGTCCGCGGCCTTCGTGATCGTGCCGCCGCTGGTGATCATGTCGTCGACCATCAGGATGGTGCGACCCTTGACGTTGCCGATGACGGTGCCGGCCCGGACCTCCGTGCCGCTGACGCGCTGCTTGTCGATGATGGCCAGGTCGCCGTTCAGGAGTTCGGCATACCGGCGTGCGGTCTTGACGTTGCCCACGTCGGGCGAGACCACCGTCAGGTTCTCCAGATGCATGCTCCGGAAGTGCTTGGCGAAGACCGGGTCGGGCAGCAGGTGGTCGACCGGAATGTCGAAGAAGCCCTGGACTTGGTGGGCGTGCAGGTGGACCGCCAGGACGCGGTCGACGCCGGCCGCCTGGAGCATGTTGGCCACCAGTTTGGCGCTGATCGGAACGCGGCCCTCGTCCTTGCGGTCCTGCCGCGCGTAGCCGTAGTACGGGATGACGGCCGTGATGCGGTCGGCGCTGGCGCGGTGTGCGGCGTCGATGAAAAGGAGCAACTCCATGAGATTATCGTTCTGCGGCGCGCAGGTCGGCTGAATGATGAAAATGTCGCGGCCGCGGACATCCTCGTTGATCTTGATGAACGACTCGCTGTCGGGAAACCGCGCGAGCGACAAGTCGCCCAGCGGCTTCTTGAGGTACTGGGCGATGGCCTCCGCCAGGGGGCGGTTGGCGCTGCCGGAGAAGATCTTCAGTTGGTCCATGCCAGTCCTCGCTCTAAAGCAGTTTCAAGTTTCAAGTTTCAAGTTAACGGCCACGGCCTCGTCGCCCGCCCTTCGCCTGCTTGCCGCGGGGGTTCTTCCGTTTCGCCTTTAACTTGAAACTTGAAACTTGAAACTTGAAACTCTTTTTTATTGCCTTCGCCGGCACGCCCACGTACGTTTCGCCGGGCGGCACGGGATGGGCCTTCGTAATGACGGCCCCTGCGCCTGTGCGTCCGCGGTCTCCGACCGACGTCGGCGCCACCAGCAGCGTGCCGGCCCCGAGATAGGCGTCCGCGCCGACCTCGGTGTGGAACTTCTTGTGGCCGTCGGAGTTGGCCGTGATCGTGCCGCAGCCGACGTTGGTCCGCGGCCCGACGTCAATATCGCCCAGGTACGACAGATGCCTGGCGCACGCCTTCTTACCCAGGCGGGCGTTCTTGGTCTCGACGAACGCCCCGGCCTCGGCGCCGTCCTCCAGGACGCTGCCCGGCCTCAGGTGCGCCAGCGGTCCCACGCGGCAGCCCGCTCCGATCTTCGACGGGCCGCGGATGACCGTACACGGGCCGATGATGGTATCCGGTCCGACCGTCACATTCCAGTCTACGTATGTGGTGGCCGGGTCTTCGACCGTCACGCCCGAGGCCATGAGGCCCTTCAGGATTCGCCGCCGCATGAGCGACGCCACCAGGGCGAGGTCTTCGCGGCTGTTGACGGCCTCGACCTCTTCGGGCTGGGCAGCGGCGACGGCGACCGCCTTCCGGCCGGATGCGATCAGCAGGCCGA
>JAPLMO010000513.1 GCA_026386995.1 Planctomycetota bacterium
CTCCGCCGCCTCGTGCCCCTTGGGCACCGGCTTCAGGAACGCGGCGCACAGCACCGGCGTCAGGACCAGGGCCACCACCACCGACAGGAGCATGGAGGCGATGATGGTCACTGAGAACTGCCGGTAGATGACCCCCGTGGACCCGCTGAAAAACGCCATCGGGCCGAAGACCGCTGAGAGCACCAGCCCGATGCCTATGAGCGCGCTGGTGATCTGGTCCATGGATTTACGGGTGGCCTCTTTGGGAGAAAGGCCTTCCTCGCTCATGATCCGTTCCACGTTCTCCACCACCACAATGGCGTCATCCACCAGGAGGCCGATGGCCAGCACCATGGCGAACATCGTCAGCATGTTGATGGAGAACCCGAACAGCCCCAGCACCGCGAAAGTTCCCAGGATCACCACCGGCACGGCGATGGTCGGGATCAGCGTGGCCCGCATGTTCCCCATGAACAGATACATCACCAGGAACACCAGCAGGATCGCCTCGAAAAGGGTCTTGACCACCTCCGTGATGGCGACCTTGACGAACGGGGTGGTGTCGAAAGGATATACGACCTTCATGCCGGGGGGGAAGAACTGGCCCATCTCTGCCAACTTGGCCTTGACCGCGTCGGCCGTATCCAGCGCATTGGCGCCGGCCGCCTGCCGGATAGCCATGGCCGCGGAGGGCCTGCCGTTGTGACGGACTTCGACATCGTAGGCTTCGGTTCCCAGTTCCGTCCGCCCCACATCCTTGATCCGCACGACGGAGCCGTCCGGATTGGTGCGCAGGGGGATCCCGGCAAACTCCTCGGGGGTCTTGAGCATGCTCTGGACAACGATGGCGGCGTTCAGACGCTGGCCTTCCGTCGCCGGCGCCCCGCCGAACTGGCCCGCCGACACTTCCACGTTGTAGGCCCGCAGCCCGGTGACCACGTCCTGCATCGTCATCTGGTACTCGGTCAACTTGTCGGGATTCAGCCAGATTCGCATGGCGTACTGGCTGCCGAAGACCTCCACCTCGCCCACCCCCGGCACACGCGAGAGCACCTTCTCCAGGCTGGATTGGGCGTAGTCCTGCAGATCATGCCCATCCATGCTCCCGTCTTCCGAGATCAGGCCCACGATCAACAGCCAGTTCCGGGTGGACTTGCTCACCCTGATGCCTTGGCGCTGGACCACCTCCGGCAGGCTCGACATGGCGAGTTGGAGTTTGTTCTGCACCTGGGCCCAGGCGAGGTCAGGATCGGTCCCCGGGGCAAAGGTCAACTCGACGCGGGAAGAACCGGATGAATCGCTGGTCGCCGACAGGTACAGCATCTTGTCGAAGCCGGTCATCTTCTGCTCGATGATCTGCGTCACGCTGTTCTCGACCGTCTCCGCCGACGCCCCTGGATAAAACGCGGTGATGGCGATGGACGGAGGAGCGATGGGCGGATACTGCGAGATCGGCAGGTTGTAGATCGCCAGGCCGCCCGCCACCATCAGGATGATGGCGATGACCCAGGCGAAGACCGGACGGTCCAGAAAGAATCTCGATAACATCACGCGCCTCCGTTACTTCGGTTGGGGGGCCGGCGGGGTCGCTTGCCCCGGCTGGGCGTCCTGTTTCCGGCCGGCGTCGAAGGGGACCTCTCTGACGGGGGCGCCGGGCCGCACTTTCTGCATTCCCTCGACGATCACCCGGTCGCCGGCCGCCAAGCCCGAGGAAACGAGCCATTGATCGCCGATGGTCCGGTCTAGGCTGAGCCGCCGCAACCCGACCTTGCCGGCGGCATCCACGATCAGGGCCATCGGATTTCCCTTCGCGTCGCGCGACACCGCCTGCTGAGGAAGCATAATGGCCTGCTCATGAACGCCTTCCTGCACCACGGCCCTGACGAACATGCCCGGCAGGAGAACCCTATTCGGGTTGGAGAAGAGCATCCGCAGGATCACGGACCCGGTGGTTGAATCCACCGAAACGTCGCGGAATTGAAGCGTCCCTTTCAGAGGGTATGCCGTGCCATCTTCCATGAGGAGTTGGACCTGGTTCTGGCCGGCGCCGCCCTGACTGAGGCCGCCGCCTTCCAGCCGGCGTTTCAACCGCATCAGTTCGGCGGTGGATTGGGGAACGTCCACGTAAATAGGATCCAGTTGCTGAATCGTTGCCAGGGCCGCGGGCTGATACGCCGTCACAATGGCGCCGTCCGTCACCGTGGATTTCCCGATGCGGCCGGAAATGGGAGCGACGATCCTGGTATACGCCAGGTTGATCCGGGCCGTCTCGAGCGCCGCCTCCGCCTGCTTGACGCCCGCCTCGGCCGCCGCCACCGCGTACCGGTCCTTCTCCACCTCCGCCTCGACCACTTGGAGCGTGGCCTGGGCCACGTCGGCGCCCGTCACGGCCTGGTCGCGGTCGGAGGTGGAGACGGCTTTGTCCTTGAGCAGGTCCTCCAGCCGCTGGCGGTTCGTCCGGGCGAGTTCCAGGGTGGCCTTCTGCCGCGCAACGCCGGCCAGGCTTGCCGCCAGGGCGGCCGGCGCCCGGTCGGCGGTCTTCCGCACGACATCGAGGTTCGCCGCCGCATTGTCGAGCGCCGCCTTGAAGGGAGCAGGGTCGATCTCGTAGAGCACGTCGCCGGCCTTCACGTCAGAGCCTTCCGTGAAGAGACGCTTCTGCACCAGGCCGTTCACCTGAGGCCGGATTTCAGCGACAAGGTAAGCAGATGTGCGACCCGGCAACTCCGTGGTCAGCACGACCTGCTGAGGCTGAACCGTCACCGTGGCGACTTCCGGGACAGGAGGCGCCGGCGGAGACTCCCGTTGGCCGCAACCCTGCAAGAAAAGGGCGGCTGACAGGACGGTTGCAATACTCGGTAGGCGATACATGGCGTTATGGCTCTCCTCTCCAACGTTCCGTCTGCACGGCGGGTCTGGGTGCGCGTTCAGCGTCTTACCCGCAAGTCATAATAGCGACTGTGGCACGGCTGGCTTGTCCAGCCGTGGAGAACGTCGCCAGCCTTCTGCCACGGCTGGACAAGCCAGCCGTGCCACATTGCCAACGCTGATACTGAACACATATGGGTCTGGAGACCCACCGCGCCCATACCCAGGATTTAACTGCTCTCAGGCGCCCCCTTCGGTTTCCCGACAGCGAATGTTAACATCGGTTAAGCATTCCACGGTATGATACGGTCGCGGACGGCGGGCGTCAACACGCATCGCGCAGGAGGCCAGGGCAATCGCATCTAATCCCCCTGGGTCAGGACCTTGAGCAGGTAATCGTGATCCCAGCCGGCGACGAGGCGTTTGGTTTTGATGCCGACCTTCTGTTGGGTTTCCGACTTCAGCAGGTTCAAGGCGATCCGATTCA
>JAPLMO010000320.1 GCA_026386995.1 Planctomycetota bacterium
CCGACGCCAAGTTGCTCCTGGCGCAGGCCGAGACGGTCCAGGACCTGTCGCTGGCGGCCGGCGACCTGGCGGAGGAAGCCATTGCGCGGTCGTTCGCCCTGGGCGAGCAACTGGCCCTGGAGGACGCGGCCCACGGCATCGCCCTCAGGCGGCGCAAGGGGCAACTCGCCCGTGTCGATTTCGGCTGCCACTGGGAGCCGTCCGATCATCACGATCGCATGCAGCAGCGGTTCGCCGCGGCCTTCAACTACGCCACCGTGCCGCTGGTGTGGCGGACGATCGAGCCGCGCGAGCACGAGTATGAGTGGAAGTGGCACGACGACTGGATCCAGTGGCTCGAGGCCAAGGGTATCGCCATCAAGGGCGGCTCGCTCGTGCGGTTCAACCAGGCGCACCTCCCGGACTGGATCTGGATCTGGGAGAACGATTTCGAGACCGTCCGGGACCTGGTGTTCGACCGCATCGAGCAGTGCGTGCGGCGGTACCGCGGCCGCGTCGATTGCTGGGACGCCGTCACGGGCCTGCACGTCGAGAACGCCATGGAGTTTTCGCTCGACCGGATCATCGAGGTGACAAGGATCTGCTGCCACGCCGTGAAACGCACCGATCCCGCCGCCCTCGTGGCCCTGGACATCGTCCAGCCGTGGGGCGAGTACTACGCCGTCAACCAGCGGTCGATATGGCCGTATCATTATGCGGAGATGTGCATCAACGCCGGGGCGGTGTTCGACGCGATCGGGCTCCAGGTCCTCGTCGGCTCCGGCGCCGCCGGACACCACGTCCGCGACATGCTTGAACTGTCGGACCTCCTGGACCGCTTTGGCGGCCTCGGCAAGCCCATCCACCTGACCGCTGTCGGCGTGCCCTCGGCTTGCACGGCCGACCCGGCCGCCGCGCTGGGCGGCGCGGCGCATGCGACGGGGGCGGGCGGCGTCTGGCACAAGCCCTGGGATGAAACCGTCCAGGCCGAGTGGGCCAACGATTTCTACCGCGTCGCCATCTCCAAGCCTTACGTTCAGGCCATCACGTGGCGGGACTTCGCCGACCCGCAGGCGCACGAGGTTCCCCACGGCGGCCTCTTGCGCAAGGACCTGCACCCGAAAATCGCCTACCAGCGGCTGATGGCGCTGAAGCAGGAGATCTGGCCCCAGACCGCAGGGGCCGATGAGGGCAATATCTTTTTCCCCGAGGCGTGACGCGTCTGGCCCCAACGCCACGCCCGCGCAACAGGCGCGCTCATCTTCGATTCGCGGCTAAGCGCACAGGCGATGATTGCCGTTTATTCTTCAATCCGCAATTCGCAATCCGCTATCCGCAATTCGTCCGGGGCTGAACTTGCGTCCGATTTCTTCTGGCCCGCCTTGGCCTTGGGACGAGACTTGTCCTTCGGGGGATCGTAGTCGGGGTTGTGCGTCGGCATCTGGGCGCCGACACTGGTGCGCCAGGCGGCGAGTTTCTTGCGGAGTTCGGCGGTCTTCTCGGGCATTGCGACCGCAAGGTCCTTGGTTTCGCCCAGGTCCTCGCGCAGGTTGTAGAGTTCCACGCGGCCGTCCTCAAAGTACTCGATGAGTTTCCAGTCGCCCGCGCGAATGGCCCCGCCGGGCGTCGTGTTGTGATAGTGCGGATAGTGCCAGTACACGGCCTCGCGGGCCGGACGGCCCGCCTGCTTCAGCACGGGCACGAGGCTTACGCCGTCGAGGACGTGCGTGGGGTCGGGGTCTGGCGCTACGCCAGCCATTTCCAGGATCGTCGGGAAGAAGTCGACGCTTATGACGACTTCATCCGAAGTCGTGCCCGGCTTGGCGACGCCCGGCCACCGAACGATCATCGGCTCACGTATGCCGCCCTCGTAGAGCGTTCCCTTGCCGGCCCTGAGGGGCGCGTTGGAGGTCACGTTGGCCAACCCGCCGTTGTCGGACATGAAGATGACAACCGTGCGGTCGGCCAGGCCCAGTTCATCGAGTTTCGCACACACCCGGCCGACGCTCTCGTCCACGCTCTGGATCATCGCCGCATAGGTGGCGTTCTTCTGGCCGCTCGCGGGGTCCGCCTTGGCCTTGTACTTCTCGACCACGTCCTTCTTGGCCATGAGCGGCGTATGAACTGCGTAGTGCGGCAGGTAGAGGAAGAACGGGCGGCCCTTGTTTGCATCAATAAACTTGCATGCCTCCTCCGCCAGCCGGTCCGTGAGGTACTCGCCGTCGGGGGCCGATGGAATCGTCTGGATCTTGTACGGGGCGAAGTAACTCGGCGGCTGGCCCTGGTTGGTGCCGGCAAAGTTCAGGTCGAACCCCTGTTTGTCGGGCCAGTACTCCGGCCCGCCCAGGTGCCACTTGCCGATGCTGGCCGTGGCGTAGCCGGCGGGCTTGAGCGCCTCGGCAACCGTAATCTCCTCCAGCGGCAGGTGCTGCGTCCAGTCGGGGATGCGGAATTTCGCATTCGGCCGCACGTGCCCAGGGATCCAGTCCGTCACGTGCAGCCGCGCGGGGTAGCGGCCGGTCATGATGCTCGCCCGCGTGGGCGAACACACCGGGCATGCGGCGTAGGCGTTTGTGAACCGCATCCCCTGCGATGCCAGGCGATCGATGTTCGGCGTCTCGTAGAACTTGCTGCCCTGGCATGCCAGGTCCATCCAGCCCATGTCGTCGATGAGGAAGAAGACGAAGTTGAGTTTCTTCTCCGACGGCGCCGCCGGCGGCGCCTCGGCTGCCGCCCGATGTGCTCGGGCGGCCATCGCCGCGGCGTCCAGCCCGACTGCCCCAGCGCCCATCATCTGAAGCATCGCCCGCCGCGTCAGCATTGCGTGCCCTCCAACCATGCCTGTTCAGAGATTACTTTGCCGGCCGGGCAGGGGCAAGCCCTAATCGCGTCAGTGCCTCCGCAGGTAAGCCCTTGAGACTCGCGCCTCCCATTGACATAATGCCTGCCATGTCTGAGTCGTCGACAACGCCGCCCACGCCGCGCCAGGCCCTGATCGCCCGGGGTGAGCAACTCGTGCTGGTCCTGCTGGCCCTCACACTGGTGGCCGGCATCGCCTACCGGGCGGTGGATTACTGGCGGGTCGGCGCGGACCCACTCGAGGTAGTTCCGCCGCCCGACGGGCCGACCTTCCGCATCAATGTCAACGCGGCCGACTGGCCGCTCCTGTCGATGGTCCCCGGCCTGGGCGAGAAGACCGCCAAGAAGGTCATCGCCTTGCGCGACTCGCGCAAGGGCGGCTTCAAGTCAGTCGATGAACTCAAAGACGTGAACGGCATCGGTGCTAAGACCCTCGAAAAAATCCGGCCCTACCTCTACGCCGGCGAGCCCGGCGGCCAAGAAGAGCCTGTCCGGATGGTCGAGAGGCCCTGAAGCAACTTCCCCGAATTGCAGATAGGTTCTCTGCGTTAATCTGGCTTGCGCTGGGGCGTGTCACCATTGCGCCCGCTGGCAACAGGTATCGTTGTGTGCAGATGGAGGCTTGCGGCAGCCGGGGCTCAGGCGTTCGCCTGCGGCACAAGGCGGTGCTTCTCCAGATACCCCAGGATCTGAGCGGCGGACTCGGGGGGCGGCTGCTCGCAGGTGTGGATCACCAGTTCGGCCTTGGCGGGCGCCTCGTACGGGTCATCCACCCCGGTGAACCCCTTCAGTTCGCCCGCGAGGGCCTTCTTATAGAGGCCCTTGACGTCGCGGCGGATGCACTCCTGGATGGGCGTGTCCATGTAGATCTCGACGAACCGACCGCCGTCGGCCTCGACCTGCCGACGGACCGCGTCGCGGATGGCGGCGTACGGGCTGATGCACGCGCAGCACGCCGCAAGGCCGTTACGCGACATGAGGTTGGCGACGAACCCGACACGAAGGATGTTGGTGTCGCGGTCCTCCTTCGAGAACCCGAGGCCCTTGGAGAGGTTCGTGCGGACGACATCACCGTCGAGAATCTCGATCTTGATGCCCCGCGCGCGAAGGTCCTTGACCACCAGTTCCGACACGGTCGTCTTGCCCGATCCCGACAGACCCGTAAACCACAGGACGAAGCCTTGAGACATTACGTGCTCCTCGCCAAGTGCCTGCGCCAACAACACGCGCCCATCAAGATGGGCGGCTAACCAGGAAACGGCCAAAAAACTGTGCCGCGCCCGTGCAGTCGGGCAGACGATGGGCGCGGCGGAAACAGTTCATTGCGGCTTCTTCGTTTCGGCCCGTGCCGCTTCGATGAGAATGGCCGCCACCTCCGGCCGCGTGACCTCGGGTGGCGGGGCCTTCCCTTCCGCCAGCAGGCTGCGGACCTTCGTGCCCGAGAAGAGGACGCGGTCGGCATCGCCGTGCGGGCAGGTCTTGTAACTTGCCATGCCCTCGCACCGGTTGCACCAGAAGGTGTTCTCGAACATCAGCGGCGTGATGCCGACCTTGGCGGCGTCGAACTCCTCGAAAATCTTCTGGGCATCGTACGTGCCGTAGTAGTTGCCCACGCCGGCGTGGTCGCGGCCGACGATAAAGTGTGTGCACCCGTAGTTCTTGCGCATAATCGCGTGGAAGATGGCCTCGCGCGGCCCGGCGTATCGCATCGACGCCGGCAGCACCGACAGCAGCACCCGGTCCTTCGGGTAATAGTTGTCCAAGAGCACCTCATAGGTGCGCATGCGGACGTCGGCCGGGATGTCGCCCGGGGCCGTCTCGCCCACCAGCGGGTGCAGCAGCACGCCGTCGCAGACCTCCAGCGCACATTTCTGGAGGTATTCGTGGGCGCGGTGGACGGGATTCCGCGTCTGAAACGCCGCCACCCGCCGCCAGCCGCGCTTGTCGAACTCCTGGCGCACCTGGAGCGGCGTGAGGCGATACCGCACGAGTTCATCGTGCGAGGGCAGCGACAAGACATCGACCGCTCCGCCCAGGCAGACCTCGCCCTGCCCGAGCACCAGCGCCACGCCAGGGTGCTTGGGGTCGGTCGTGCGGTAGACCTCGCGGGCCTCGCGCTGGCGGTCGTGCGGATACTTGTCCGCCAGGTGGAGGATGGCGAGCGTCTCGTTCCACTCGGGGTCATAGAGGGCCACGTCGGCGCCGACCTTCAGGGTCGCGGCCTCGTCCTTCGAAACGCTCAGGGTGACGGGGATCGTCCACGGCTCGCCGCCGGGCAGGTGCATCGAGCCGACGACGGCGTCGAACTCCGGCTGCGTCATAAAACCCTGTAGCGGGCTGAACACGCCGACCGCCAGCGACTCCAGGTCGCACCGTTCGCGGAGCTTGAGGTTGACGCGCGGAAGGCTTTTGGCCCTCGCGGCCGCCTCGGCGGACTTCTCCTCGCTCAGCAGGCGGTTGACCAGCACTCCGCCGTGCGGAGCGATCGGCCCGGGAACTTTTTCAGCCATGTCGAAACTCCTCTGCAACCAGTCCGAACTCGCAAAACGCGACACTCCAAGTGGAGTGTATAAAGAGTGTACCGCGTTTCGCAAGGGTGTCAAGACGAAATCTCAACGCCTTTTTATCTGCGTTCTCTGCGGTCTCCGCGGTTAAACTCTTTCTGTTGCCTTGCCAACCATGAGGAGCACGAACATGAAGCCTGCTGCTTTTGCGTGCTTGATTCTCCTTGCCGCCATGACCACGATTGCGGCCGGGGCGCCGGCAGCGATGGGCGATCGCGGCCCTCTGCCCTTGCCGCGGCCGCTGGTCCTCACGCCCGATGCACTTCAGCGTTACGTGGAGACGTTCAACGCCACCGACAAGGAACTTTACGTCCAGCACATCCCGAACGCGGCGGCCCTGGCGTTCCTCAAGGGCAACGTGCCGCTGCTGGATTGCCCGGACAAGGAGATCGAGGAGATTTATTACTTCCGCTGGTGGACCTACCGCAAGCACATCAAGGAGACGCCGGACGGATTCATCGTCACGGAATTCCTGCCGAAGGTCGGCTGGGCCGGTAAACACAATTCAATTAACTGCGCGGCCGGTCATCACCTGCGCGAAGGCCGCTGGTTGCGGGACCCGAAATTCCTCGACGACTACACCGCGTTCTGGCTGCGCAAAGGCGGTTCGGTCCGCAGTTATTCGTTCTGGATCGCGGATTCCGTCTGGCAACGCTACTGCGTGACCGGCGACCGCCGCGAGGCGCTGGACCTGCTGCCCGACCTCATCAAGAACTACGCGGCGTGGGAGCAGTCGAACCTCGATCCGAACGGTCTTTTCTGGCAGACCGACGACCGCGATGGCGGCGAAATGTCGATCGGTGGCAACGGCTATCGCGCGACTATCAACAGTTACCAATACGGCGATGCGTTAGGCATTGCCCAGATCGCAGAACTGGCCGGCAAACGTGAAATCGCGCGTGACTACAAAGACAAGGCGGCCAAAATCAAGAACCTGGTTCAGGAAAAACTCTGGGATCAAGCAGCGCAGTTTTTCAAGGTGCTGCCGCGCGGCGAAAACAAGAAGTTGGTGGACGTGCGCGAGGAATACGGTTACACGCCGTGGTATTTCAACATGCCTGATCCGCAGTTCGCCGTCGCGTGGAAGCAACTCATGGACCCGAAGGGTTTCTACGCCCCGTTCGGCCCGACGACCGCCGAACAGCGGCATCCGAAGTTCACGATCTCGTACAAGGGCCACGAGTGCCAGTGGAACGGGCCGAGTTGGCCGTACGCGACTGCCATCACGCTGACGGCCCTGGCGAACCTCCTCAACACGCAAGAGCAGGATGCCGTCAACCGCAAGGACTACTTCGAGACGCTGAAAATCTACACGCGGTCGCACCACCTCAAACTGGAGGACGGCCGAACGGTCCCGTGGATCGACGAAAACCTGAACCCCGCCACCGGCGACTGGCTCTCGCGGACGCGATTGAAGACGTGGAAGAACGGCGCGTGGGACGCCGGCAAGGGCGGCGAGGAGCGCGGCAAGGACTACAACCACTCGACCTACTGCGACCTCGTGATCAGCGGCCTCGTGGGCCTGCGGCCGCGGGCGGATGAGACGGTGGAAGTCAACCCGCTCGTGCCCGAAACGTGGGACTGGTTCTGCCTGGACCAGGTCCGCTACCACGGACGCTGGCTGACGATCCTCTACGACAAGACCGGCGAGCGGTACAAGCGGGGCAAGGGCCTGCGCGTCTTCGCCGACGGCAAAGAGGTGGCCGCATCGGAGACCCTGTCGCGCCTGACGGCCCCCCTGCCCCCGCGCTAGTGCAGTATCTCACTCAGAATGCGTATCATGCGGGGCGCTGGGTGCCACGGCTGCGCTGTTTGCAGCCGTGCTCTGCGTAGAATGGCAACACGGTTGCTAAACGGCGCAACCATACCCTTGACGCAGCCTCCCAACCGGCTAGCATGAACGCTCGTGGAAGGAGTACGCCTGTGATCTGCGTTGCCCTGATGCCCGAAACCACCAGCCTGGCCCTGGAGGCCATGGCCGAGGCCGCCAAGGTGGCCGACCTGGTCGAACTGCGCCTGGACGCGATGCGCGAGTTCGACCTGGCGCGGCTGCTGGCCGCCCCGCCCTGCCCCGTCACCATCACGTACCGGCCGCGGCGCGAGGGCGGACTTTACGACGGGCCGGAGCCTGCGCGCCTCGAAACCTTGCGGCAGGCCGCGCGGCTGGGGGCACGGTACATCGACGTCGAGCACGACGCCCTCGCCGTCATCGGCGACGTGCCGCGCGAAAAGACAATCGTCTCGTACCACAACTTCGAAAAGACGCCCGCGGACCTGGCCGACATCTATGCGAATCTGGCGTCCACGGACGCGGCCGTCATCAAGGTGGCCGTCATGGCCCAACACATCCTCGACACGGCGGCGGTGCTGCGTATCCTCCGCGACGCCCGCAAGCCCACGATCGCGCTCTCGATGGGCCCGCGGGGGGTGCTCACGCGGATCCTGGCGCCTAAGTTCGGGGCGCTGCTGACCTACGCGTCGATGCCGGATTCCGCTTCTTCGCCGCGCGTGGCTGCGCCGGGCCAGATCGCGGCGACCGAACTGCGGCAACTTTACCGCGTCGACCACATCAGCCCGAAGACGCAGGTCTACGGCGTCATCGCCGACCCGGTCGGCCACAGCCTGAGCCCGCGGATCCACAACGCCGCGTTTGCCGAGACGGGCATTGACGCCGTCTACCTGCCGCTCTGGGTCGAGGGCGACCCGGCGGCTTTTGTGCGGGCCATGCGCGAGTTTGAGTTCGACGGCTACAGCGTCACCATCCCGCACAAACAGGCGGTCATGGCGGCGGTGGACGAGATCGAGCCGCTGGCCCGGCGCATCGGGGCCATCAACACGATTCAGCGGCGGCAGGACGGCAGCCTCTTAGCCACCAACACCGACTGGACGGCCGCCCTGGCGGCGATCGAGGCGGTCGTCGGCAAAGGGTGGCTTGCGGGCAAACGAGCGCTCGTCGTGGGCGCTGGCGGCGTCGGCCGCGCGATGGCGTTTGCGCTGAAAGAACGCGGGGCCGAGGTAACGCTGACGGACGTCGACGAAGCGCGGGCCGAGGCGCTGGCGAAAGATGTGGGCGTGGACCGCTGCGCGATTGCAGACGTGGCGAAGCAGACCTGCGACGCACTCCTGAACTGCACCCCCATCGGCATGCACCCGAAGGTGGACGCCACGCCCGTGCCGCGCGAAATGCTGCGCTCGGGGATGCTCGTGTACGATGCGGTCTATAACCCGCTGGAGACTCGCCTCGTGCGCGAGGCCCGAGAGGCCGGCTGCCGCACGGTTGCCGGCATCGACCATTTCGTCCGCCAGGCGGTCGAACAGTTTGAGTTATGGACCGGCCGCCCCGCCCCCGTCGAAACGATGCGCCGGGTGGTTATAGAGGCGCTGGCGAAGTGAACAACGATCTTTAACTACGGTTAGCCGCAAAGGGCGGCGGGCTACGGAAGCAGCACTTGCTCCGACTCAACGAGATCGTCGCGACCGGACGACTTGACGGCCACCTTGAAGCCCGGCCTCAGGGCGGCGCTGGACCACCGTCCGTCGGGGGCCAGCGTGATGAGGGCCGCCTGGTGGCCGGCCTCCAGCGTGCGGCTCTCGACAATCCGGCGCAACACCTCAGCGGCGGCCTCGGCCGGAGACGCCCCGCGGCGTATCTCCTCGACCGCCAGAAAAGCGCCGCACACGCCCATGATGAGTTCACCGTGGCCGGTGGCGACGGCCGCGCCGTGCCGCGGGTCCACGTAAAGCCCGTGGCCAATGATGGGCGAATCGCCGACGCGCCCGGGGAGTTTGAAGGCAAGGCCGCTCGTCGAGCACGCCCCGGCCATGACACCCGCGGCATCGAGCGCCAGGACGCCGACCGTGTCGTGCGAATCCTCCTGGGGCAGACCTGTCTCTTCGACGTTCGGGAGTAACCCCGACCTTACGGTCGGGGCGCGATGCTCCGCCAGCCACTTCTCGTAGGCCCTGCGCGAGGCGTCGCCAACAAGGTCTGCCGGGGCGATGCCCTGCGACGCCGCAAACCTCTCGGCGCCGTCCCCTGCGAGCATGACGTGCGGCGTCTTCTCCATCACCATGCGGGCAAGCGTGACGGGGTGCAGGATGCGCCGCACAAAACACACCGAGCCGCATCGCGCGGGGGCGAGCATGATGGAGGCGTCGAGGGTGATTTCGCCGGCCGCGTCGGGGTACGCCCCGTAGCCGACGGTCATGCACGCGGGATCGGCCTCGACGGCGCGGACGGCGTGCTCGACGGCATCCAGGCTGGATCCGCCCAGGCCCGCCAGGTGCGGCCATCCGGCGGCAACCGCCGTGCGGCCGAAGGACCATGTGGCGAGGAGGATGGGTTGGGTCACAAGGAACTCTCCGATCTTTTGGGGCCGCCCGAGCAACAATCTTGGCGGTCAGAAACATACCCCAGGATTGCGGTAGCCTGTAACATTACGACCCGTTATAATTTGGGCATGAAACCCCTGGCAAAGACGAACCCTTACCTCCGAGACCCGAAGGAAGTCAAGCGAATGGTCACGGCCAGCACTCTGGACTCGTGCGCCTTCGAGGGCCTTCGCGCGGTAAAGAAGAATCAGCGTGGCGCCAAGGCCCGGTCGATTGCTTCCGCAAAGAAAGCCGCCAGTAACTCATATTCCCCCAAGTAGCCCCGTCGCACGGCCTCAAGATACCTTTGTCTGCGCGCCTGGGATCCCCGCCCTCTGAATCCATAACGCGGTATGCGAAGCCCCGCCTGTAACACCATGACGTCCGCAAGCCAGCGAGCCAGCCGGCCGTTGCCTTCACGAAAGGGGTGAATCAGCAGGAGTTCCGCGTGGACCTCCGCTACCTGTTGGGCCACGTGCGAAATGGAACCGGAGCGACATGGTGTGCTGCGGCGTAAGGCCCCTTCCTCAAGACGCTGCATGTTCTGCGCCACGAGATAGGCCGGCGGCCAGCGGAAGTCGCCCTTCTGAATTTCCACCGAGCGGTAGCATCCTGCCCATTCGTAGATTCCGCCGAGCCAGTCGCGATGCATCTGGCATACCAGGGCAGCCGTGAAGCGCGTATCCGCCGCCACTCGGTTCATGTACTTCAGGCGGATTTCAAGAAGCGCCGCGTATTCCGCCTCCGCCATTTCACCTGCGCGGCGGATGCCCAACCGATTGCGCAGCACGCGCCTGTGAGACCCCGGTTCGTACTCGGCCTGAGGCCCTGAGGGCATGATGTATCGGGCTGAGGCCATGGCGTTCCTTGCCCCGTACAACCCTGGACGGATGCCCCGCCGCTCCTGCGGCGGGCTCGAATAATGCGTTACTTATCCTGCCGCGACCAGTCGTACGGAATCTCCGGCGCGTGGGCCGGCAGGCGGTACTCGTCGGGTTCCTTGCGGTTATAAGGCTCGGTCGGGACGTTGATGATCATCGCCTCGCCGGTGGAGATGCACTTGAAGCCGTGGTACACCCCGGCCGGGATGCGCAGGCGCACGGGGTTCCAGACGCCCATGAAGACCTCCTGCACCTGGCCGCGCGTGGGCGAGCCTTCGCGCGGGTCGTACAGGACGACCTTCATCATCCCCTGGACGCAAATGAAGTTGTCGGTCTGCTTCTTGTGGTAATGCCACGCCTTGACGACGCCGGGGTAGCCGGTCGTCAGGTAGACCTGGCCGAACTTCTCGAAGTCCGGCTCGTCGGCGCGGAACATCTCCATCAGGCGCCCCCGCTCGTCGGGAACGGCCCGCAGGGGGGTGATTTTCACGCCATCGATCATTGTTTCACGGCTCCTTTGGAGGTCGGCGACTTGGCCGCCAGCCCCGCCTTGGGCGGCGGAAAGAGGCTCTCGGGCCTGCAGATGACCTTGGCCTTCAGTTTTCCGCCGGCATCCTTCTCGTACGTGAGTTCCCGGACAAGGCCGGCATGGCAGCGGCAACGGACCCCGGGGGGCTCGCCGGACTTGCCGGGGACCAGTTCGTAACTGATCGCGTCGGGCTTGCCGGAAACGTCGTCGGGACAATGGAACATGGCCTTCACGATTTCGGGATCGGCGGTGGAGACCTCGGCGCCCGCGCTGTCCTTGAAGGTCCACCGGCCCAGATTCCCGTCGAGCACTAACTGGCGGAAGGAGGTGATATCGGCGGGCATCGGCTCCCCGGCCTTAAGGCCTGCCAGGACAAAACCCATGGACGACAGGTTGGCGCGGCAAGTCCCGGGACTTGCGGGCGTCAGTTCCCTGATATAGTCGTGCAACCGCTTCTCGAAGGCGGCGACGACGCCGCCGAAAGCCAGGTCCCAGGCGTCCTTGGAACTGCGGCCCCTCCCGAGGTACCAGACATACTGGATGAACGCATCGCGATACTTGCCGTTGTCCACCCCCTGGAGGCAATGAACCATGGCCCACGCCTCGGCGTACTGGAGGCCGGCCTCCTTGCTCTTGGTTTTGACGGCCGCCGTCCATGCCTCGGACGTAATGGTCAGCATGTCGGGCACGGTACGGAGGCGGTTCTCCGTCAGGGCAGCCTTCAGTTCCTTCAAGAGGTGACTTGGCGCCTGGCCGACCTGAAGTTGACCGCCGACGAACTGGGCACGCTCGAAGAACTCCGCCAGGCCCTCGTTCAACCAGAGGGGGCACTTGGAGCCGATGAACTGGTGAACAAACTGGTGCGTACCCTCGTGGCGAAGCGTCTCGAGTATCCCGTCCACCGCGTCGATGGAACCCCAGGCGCTGATCAGGTTCTTGTTCGGATCATACAGCCCCTGGGTGCCCTCGGCCTCGCCGCCCACCAGAGACATATACTTGTCCCTAGAGCCAACGACCTGCACGGTGCCGCGCGGGATCTGCACGGCGCCGGCGCTTGTCCCTGCCATACGCTTGTAAAGCTCGAAAAAGAGCGCCTCCTGGTGGCGGGCGTACAGTTGGGCCGCATCGGGCCCCATATCTGTCCTGACCACGTAATCAGGCGTCTCGACGATAATAACCCCGCCGGCATCCTGCTTCATCGGCCAGCCCTTGCCGGCGGGGGCCACAGCGGCCGGGTGCGCCGACGCCGCAAGCGCCAGAAGCGTAAGCACCCCGACAGCGCCTTGCCACAGCCGACCGTCCGGCATAACGCTACTCCTTTCGGGCCGCAAGACGCCCGACCGCGGTATCGTACCCGCCGAACGTCAGCGATTCAACCCCTCGTTGACACCCCTCGTTGACACCCTGTCGTGACCCAGTAGTAATGTCCGGTCCAGACCCAGTAGAAATGTCCGCTTCTTGGGGGCTAAGGGAAGCGGATGAACAAGGACCGGATCGAGATGAGCCAGCAAGAGCGGGACCGGCTGAAGGTGATGGCACCGGTA
>JAPLMO010000468.1 GCA_026386995.1 Planctomycetota bacterium
ACGTGCCCCGGTAGCGCGTGGTCAACGGCTTGCACGCGAGGGGCTGGTAGTCGGCCAGGTCGCGGTGCGTGATGAGCCCTTCGCCGCGGGCCATCTCGTCGACGATGGCGTCGGCGAGGGGGCCCGTGTAGAAGGCGTCGGGACCGAGGTCGGCCAGGAGTTGCAGCGTCCGCGCCAGGTCGGGCTGCGTCAGACGGTCGCCGGGTTTCCACAGGCCGCCGCCCGGCTTGCCGAAGACGCGGAGGAACTCGGGGGAATCCGTCGCCTTGGCCAGGTACTCGTTCAGGGACTCCGACAGGTTGGTGTCGATAGGAAACCCGTCGCGGGCCAGCATCACGGCGGGCGCGATCAGTTGCGCCCACGGCAGCGTGCCGAACCGCCGGTGCACCAGCGCCAGGCCGCGCACCGTGCCGGGTGTGGCGACGGCCTTGTGGGTGTACTGCGTGTCTTCCTTGGTGTACATGCCCGGCCGGGCCGACGCCGGAGCGGTCTCGCGGTAAATGAAGGCCGTCGGGTCGCCCTCGCCGGGCGCGGGGTGGACGAGCATGAATCCGCCGCCGCCCAGGTTCCCCGCCGGGGGGTAAGTGACGACCAGCGCAAAGGCTGTGGCAACGGCGGCATCAACAGCGTTACCGCCCTGCTTGAGGATGGACACGCCCAGCTCCGACGCCACTTCGGATACCGACACCACCATGCCGTTGCGGCCCTCAACAGACTCGCTTGGGTACGTTCCGGGAGGCGCGAGAGGGCTTGTTTCGGTCCTGGCGCCGGGGCTTGCGCAGCCCGGCACCAGCAGCAGGAGCAACGCAGGCAGCAGTGTCCGCAAGCAGTTTCTCATGTCAGGAATCCTCTGTCCAGGGGGGAAAAGGATCGCATACGTGCTGCTCCGCGGGGGCCGTAGCGGGCGCCGGGGTCTGGGCGGCCGGCCCGGCGCTCCGCGCCATTGCATGGGCCACGACGTGCAATGCGGAAGAAACGCACAGGAACACGCCCACCACGACGGGCCAGTAGGCCCCCTCGTAGGGCGAATTCCTCATCCAGCCATAGACGGCCAGGGCAAACGCGGCGCCCAGCATGCGCCCGAAGCCGTCGACCAGGTGCAGCAGCCCCAGGCACGTGGCCACCCCGGCGTCTCCGGCGTGCTTCTTGGCCGTTTCGTCGAAACAGGGGGTCATCAGGACTTCCCCGCAAATGAAAACCACCACCGCGACGGGCAGCATGACGGCGTTGCCCGCAAAGATCAAGAGCAGGAGGCCCGTGCAATAAAGAAGCACGGACGTCATCGACCACCACTCCCACTTGAAGCCCCGGCGGTACAAGACGGCGGACACGTGGACGGCCAGGAAATGGGCGCCGATGACCGTCGAGCACAGGCTGGTCAGGTACACGATCCATACGGGCTCGCTGGAATGGTACTGGTCGATGACATACTTGGGAATAATGGTGCCCCAGCAGCCGTACGGAAGGACCATGGCGAACCGCCGCAGGCTGTCCGCCCGAAAGCCCCTGTTCTTCCACAGGATCTTCACGTTGGCCAGGCCCCAGGCGTCTTTGCCCGGCGAAGCGGAAGGGGCCTTGGGCGCGGCCAGGCCCAGCGCCAGAGGCAGGTACAAGAGGCTGAGCAACACGGCGTGCGCCTTGTATCCGACGCGGGTCGTCATCTGGTAGGCGATGCTGTTGCCGAAGAAGGAGCCGAGGTTGAGCAGCGTGGCCCGTTTCGCGACGGAGCGGCGGAGGATGTCCGCGGTGGAGTGAAGCACCAGGATCGTATTGAGCGCGATCTTGCCCAGCACAAACGCCAGCCCGGCAACAAAGACCGCGAGCGTTGAAAGCAGGAACCCCGGGCTCGTGGAGATGAGCAGGAAACTCGACAGTCCCAGGACGATGCTCGTGCCCAGCGCCATACGCACCGACGTGCGGTCCGTGAACCAGCCCGCGAGCGGCGCACACACCGATTGCGCCAAAACGTAGCCGTTCAGCATCGTCGCAATCTGGGCGTACGACAATCCGCCAAGGTTCTCGAACAGGGGGAAGATGTAGGGCTGAAACGCACCTCGCGCCAGGAACAGCAGGCCGATCCCGACGCACACCAGCCAGATTGCCACCGTTGAATCCGACCGCCGCTGCATCTCATTCCACCTCGTAGAGATCCGGCCACGAAGCGATCTGGTCTACGCTGCGGCGGACATCATCCGCCGCGGCGGACTGGAGTTCAACATAAAGTGGGGCGCGGTATCCGCTCTTGGCCAGGCCGACCGCCTGGCCTGGCTGGATCCGCACTTCGTGGCAAAGGTAGCCGGGGAGCTGGACGAGGCGATCCAAGTGCCGGATCGCACACAAGGTGCCGTTCCTAGCGGCAAAGGGTGTGACGATGGCTGCTGCCCACTGGCGATCTCCGCGCAGGTCGGGGCTCTGCCCGCACAGGACCTGGTAGCAGGCGTGAATCTCATCGATGCCGTAAGCCAACTCAAGGATGCGCGGCCGGTTGCCGCCGGGCCGCGCAGCAATCTCGCCCAGGCGCGGGCCGATGAACTCGACGTGGGCCGCGGAGGTGGTCATCTCCAGCGCCTGCACGCCGGCCACGGCCAGCCGCTCCAGTTGTTCCTGCTGGCGCGCGGCCAGTTGCGAGGGAACCACGCGGGCAAAGTGATGGAAGTCGTCAATGCCAACGTCCCGGCCCGTCAGCACGTCAACGACCGGCGTCGTGTAAACACGGCCCGCCGCATCGGCCAGGCAGTCGATGGAGGTGTTGCTCCCTTCGAGGAATTCCGCTGCGACGACCGTCAGGCGGGCGTCCTTCTTGCCGAGCTTCTCATAATACGCGGGCACCTCGCTCTGCATCGCGCGATAGTTCAGCAGCAGCATTTCGGCGTGGCTGTTGCACGTGGACCACATGCTGGCGGCCAGGTTCGACGGCTGCAAGACAACCGGGTAGCCGAGCCGGTTGGCACAATCTGTGAGATCGGCCTCGGAATTGACGACGTGAAAGCGGGCCGTCGCGGCAGGCCCGATGCGCTCCTGAAAACGTTGCCGCATAAGGCTCTTATCGAGGCACAAGCGGGCGGAGGCGGGTGAAAGGCCCCCGGCACCCAGCGCCGCGGCCACGTCGGCCGCCTGGGCAACGTAATACTCGCCCACGTTGTAAAGACACTGTAGGCCCGTGCGCCGCTGGATTCCGCGAACCGCCTCGACGAGTTCCGCAAGCGGCCGGGAGAAATCAAAACGCTCGACCACCGCGAACCGCGAGACGTCGCCAAGGCGGTGCCTGTTGTTGGTGTCTGCGAGGACGCCCAGGGGCAGGTCCCGCTTCTGCAGGCTCTCGAACTCGCCCCGGCGGACCATGCCCAGAAACAAGACAATCCCATGCTGCAATGTCACTCTCCGTGAGGTTCTTGATACTATGCTACATGGCGCGGCGGGTCTCCGTACCCGCCGCGCTGACGCGGGAGACTCCCGTATCGCGGCGGGTACGGAGACCCGCCGCGCCAACCAATGGAGTAACCACGCAATCTTAAAGCGCTCTAGGCCTTGGCCCGGGAAGGGACGGGGCCGCGGGCTGTCGGAGGCTTGGACGCCGTGCCGGCCGCCGAGTCCCACTCCGCGGGCACCCCCACCAGGTGGTTGATGTCTGCCACTGGGCAAATGAACCGGTCCACGTCCGTCAGGGCGCCGGCCCGGAGCAGCGGCCCCAGCATCGCCCGTGCGGCATGCACCGTGGCCCGCAGCAACTGGTTGGCGAAGATGACCGCGCTGAATCCGCACGCCTCCACTTCGGCCAGCGACACGTCATGGAAAAGCGTGGGCACGAGCACGAGCGGCTTCGGAACGCGGCGGCTGAGGGCAATCTCGCGCAGCGGCGCCCACGCGCGACCGTGAATGAGGATCGCATCGGCCCCCGCCTCCGCGTAAGCGTTGGCCCGGGCGACCGCATCCTCCGGGTCAAGGCCCGCGATGAGCGACTCGACGCGGCCGATCAGCAGCATCCCAAACGGGTCTGCCGCGCGGCGGTCCGACTCCAGTTTGTCGCACATCTCCTGCGGCGTCACCAGCTCGCGCGGCGCGCCCGGGTACAGGCTGCACCGCTTCGGAAAGACGTTGTCTTCGAGGCAAATGCCCGCGACACCGGCCTGACCGTACTCCCGCACGGCCCGCGCGACGTTGCGGGCATCGCCGAAGCCGTTGTCCGCATCGACGATAAGGGGCGCCGCCGCGGCAGTGGCCGCGCGGCGGGCGGCCTCGACGCTCTCGGTCATCGTCACGAGGTTGATGTCGGGAAAGGCGAACTGCGCCGCCGCAAGCCCGAAGCCGCTCATCCAAATGGCCGGGAACCCCGCCTCCGCCAGCAGGCGGGCGCTGAGCGCATCATGCGCGCCGCCAATTCGCATCAGCCGCCCCGGATGGAACTGAATCCGCCGATTCACAGTAAACCCCTGCATGTCCAGCTCCCTCTTCGTCACAGCGTCCCGGCAGGCATACTTCAAGCCCGCACCCTCCAGCGCATGAGTCGCCCGGGCGACCCCAGCCGCCCTAAGCAGAACGATAATCTCAGTCCAATCTTGCCGGAAGTTTAACGAGCGGATAATGAGAGGAGGATGAGAAAAAGCGACGCGACGAACCAGGCATGAATGTGGGCGAACCTCTACCGATCGAACTTCCCCAGGTTGCAGTCCGAGCACAGGGTCTGGAGGTTTTCATCCACCGTCTCGCCGCCCTTCGACCATGCGATGACGTGGTCGACGTGCAACTCCAGCCCATGCTGCGTGGCCGGGCTGCGGCCGCACAGGCGGCAGCGGAAATCGTCGCGGAGCATCACGCGGAACCGCTGCCGCACCGAGGGCTTGCGCGGCGTCTTGTGGCCCGCGCGGACCCTCGGAAGGTCCCGCTCCGTGGGCCGCACGAGGATCGTCCCGGGCGCAAGGGGCCGCGGCTCGCCGCCGCCCTCCGCTCCCGGCGGGTCCAACTCGTGAAGCCACTCGAAAAACGCCGCCAGCGCCTTCCGCCACGTGCCGAACCTCTGTATATATGGCCTGATGCTGAACTTCGAGAGCGGCCGCCGCATCTCGGCGCTCGACGGCCTGCGCCCCAGCTTCAGCCACACCGCCAGGATGTTGTAGAAGAGTTCGTTCGGGTCGATGTCCTGCGCCACCGTCGCGCCAAGCCCCGCCCGCTCGACGGCCTTCCCCCACGAGCCGAACCGCCGGGCCGCCCGCTGGTAGTCATATCGCCCGTGAAGGTTGTAGTCGGCCTGACTCAAGTGCTCCTGCCGCAACCGGCGCGCCACCCGCCGCAGGTCGGCCAGAAGCTCCTCGTCGCTCACTTGCGGCGGCAGAGCGAGCCCCGCCCGCTCGACGGCCGCGTTCCACGACCCGAACCGCCGGACCACCGTGGTGGGGCTGTACCCGCCGAGCCGCCGGTAGCCGCTCGCGCCCAGCCGCCCCTTCCCGAGCCGCTTTGCCGCCCGCCGCATGTCCTCCAGCAGTTCCGCATCCTCGGCCTGCCTGCCGCGCCGACCGAGCGTGACACGCGGCGGCAACTCGCCGGCCGCAGGTTGCGTGCCGGGATGGGGCCGCCGCCCCTCGGGCTTCGCCGCCCTTTTAGTCATGGCCTCGTCCGTTCGGCGTTTCATCCTGGCGTCCCGTCCATTTTCGATTTTTGATTTTAGGTTTTGGATTGGAAGGCAACAACAGAAAACGGCGGGGCGCGGCCATGGGGGTGCAGAAAAGACGCAAGCCCCGGAATTTCTCCAACAACTACTTGACTCCTGACCTTACGAGTTGTACAATTCGTACGAGTGGTAAGATTGGAGGATTGCAAGTGACCACCATACCGATCAGCGAGGCCCGCGAACACCTGGCCGACCTGGGCAACCGCGTTGCCCTGCGGGGTGAGCGCGTTGTAGTTGAGCGGCGCGGCAAGAACCTCTTTGCCCTCGTGTCCGTGGAAGACCTGGAACTCCTGGAGCGGCTGGAAGACCGCCTGGACCTGGACGCCATCCGGGCCGCCAAGAACCTGCCGACGAAGCCCTGGGCCGAGGTCAAGAAGGCCCTGGGACTCTAGCAGTTTGTGAAAATTGAATCCGCGGGTGCCACGGCTGCGCAGTTTGCAGCCGTGTATGCCTGCCGACGACCACGGCTGCACAAAGCGCAGCCGTGGCACCCGAATGATCAAAGTTGGCGGACCAATAAGCCATGCCCTATCGCATCGAGGTCAAGACGCAGGCCGAGAAGGCGCTTGCAAAGATACCGAATCCCCACCGCCGGCGCATCGCCAAGGCGATCGACGCCCTGGCCCGCGCCCCCAGGCCGGCCGGTTGCGCCAAACTCGCCGGCGCCGATGATGCCTACCGAATCCGCGTCGGCGACTACCGCGTCGTCTATGTGATCGCCGACAAGGTTCTGATCGTTTACATCATCCGCGTGGCCCACCGCAAAGACGTTTACCGGGGGATGTAACAGGCCGCGTGCACCCTGCCCTGCCGCCGGTGTTAATGAATCAGAGACGCTTCACTATCCTTGGCGGCAGATAATACGGGTGGCGTCCCCCTCCCGTCCCCCCTCCCGTCCCCGCTGATTCAAACCATCGTCAATCCTTACTCGGTATCGCCTTGGCGGCAACATCAACAATCGCATCGAGTTTCGCCAGTACGTCGGCGTCGGCCTTGTTCTTGGGGAGAAATTGGACAAGGTCGCAGTACTCGCTCTTTCGTAAGACAAGGGGCAGACCCAGCCGCTTCGAGAAGTCTGCGAACAACGGATCCAGAAACTCGTCCGACGCCTTTATGTCTGGCGACCATGGGTCGGGTTTTCCCAATGTCTTCAGCGCCCGGGACACTTCTTCAACAGACTCTCGCATAACCGGCCCACGGCGTGCCTGCTCCGCCCGGCCGAATAGATCGTCAGGTTGTCCTTGCGTTGCGAAGTTCAGGAGGACTTCCTCGGTGCAGAAGTAGTTCTCGATCTCCCGCCGTGCCCACATCATTTCTCGCAACGGGGTGTTCTCTTGAAGCGTCTTCTCCAAGCGGTCAAAAATGGCGACGCCAACAAGGTCCGGCTTGGCCTCGCGTAACCCATAGAAATGATCTCTCGCCTTTTGAGGGAGGTTTGTGGCCACATAATTGACGAAGGGGCGCTCCAGGTGTGCATGGGCCGGATGGCCCAGGATACGGGCGAATTCCCGCAGAATGGCCAGGTCCGTGGCATCCTCCAGATATAACACCCATCCGGTCTGCTGCGCCTGGTAATATTGATCAAAGCCGATGTCCGACAGGGCCTTCAAGACCTGGCTGCCGCGATCCGTGAGCGCGTGGGGTTTCCCGACGAATGCGATAACCTGGCCGCGGGTCGCAGCCTCGTTGAGGACAATTTCCGAGTGGCTGGCCGCGATGACCTGCGCACCCTGCTTGTCGGCTGTCTCCGTAAGAATCTGGTAGATCTGGCGCTGACGGAGGATTTCCAGGTGAGCATCCGGCTCATCCAGCAACAAGACCGTTTTGGGGTTGGCATACAAGTGGGCCAAGAGCAGCAGCGTCTGCTGAAGACCTCGGCCCGAGGCCGACAGGTCCAGCCAAACGCCGCCGGATTCCTCATATTCCATCGTGATCTCGCCGCGTTCCGCGAGATGCCTGGGAGGTTGGAGACTGACGCCGAACAGCGAATGTATGCGATCGCAGAGTTCATTCCATGTCTTGTGCTCAGACTCCTTCTCATAGATTTGGAAACACAAATTGCGAAGAACCTGGGCGGTCTGCCCTTCGCCCAACAGCACATTGATCCTACCCGGTTCCCATTTCGGCTCCGTAGCCGCCAACCCGGACATTGGCGGGAGATAAGCCACTTTGACACCGCTGGCGGCGTCAGGAATATCCGTGAACCTTGCGTCCTTCACGGGATGCTCATCGAAGCCATCCAGGCGTATTGGACGGCAGACGAACGACTCTTCGTTCGTGTAATCAAACTCCAACCCACAGGACCAGGGTTGGCCTTCGGTTATGCCTTCGACGGCAATATCAATGCGGATGTTCTGGGTGCGTTCCGTTTTCCCGTTTGTGTTCTTGACGCTGCGCACGTGCAGGTCCTTCCAGAGAAGATTGGCACTCGGCACAGGAATCGAAATCAGGTCGCGCCGGTTGATTGCCACGCCGGGTCGCTTCTCTGCGCGGGCCTTGCCGCCTCGCTTGGCCAGCCATTGGCGCAATCCCAGTTCCCACAGGGTGAGCGCCTGAAGCGCCGTCGTCTTGCCGGAGTTGTTGGGCCCGATAAAGACGACGGAACGTCCCAATGCAACGTCCATATCCAGACGCTTGAAATTCCGTACGCGCAGCCGAGTCAGCATACTGAGTGCCCTCCTCGGTCGCTAGAGACCCTGTAGGGAACCTCCGGACCGTGTTCTTCGCTTCTCACTGCCCGGCCATTGTGCCATTGTGCCGTTCGGGATGCTACCCCTATTTCCACGGTTCTCGTGTGTGACGGCTATCCTCTTACGCCCCGACCGCCGTGTTACAGTCCCATGCAACGGCATCCCCCGGCAGTGCCGGGGGTTTGTTACGACCGGCCGCCCCTAAAGACACGCAGCGGGCACATGGCCCGCCGCGCGATGATGCTCGATTACTTCGTCTCTGCGTCTTTTCGACTCTACGTCCCGTTGTCCGGTTTCACGCCGGCTGCAAATCGTCGGCAAGGATCGTCCGTTTATTGACCGGGCACTCCATGACGGAAGCATAGGCCCGGCGGCGGGCAAGCGTAGGCTCCCCTTCTTCGTAGGCCGCCAGGAGGAGCGCCATAATGGAAATGCTCTTGACGGCCCCGGCGTCGGACTCCGATGCAACGGCCAGCCCGTCCAGTCCCAACTTTTGGATGGTGGCGTGGACGCCCTTGATCTGGAAGCCGATGGGCCGGTTGTCCACGGCCGAGTTGTACACGGTCAAGAGTTCGTCGATCCTCTCGGCCACGACGGCTTCGTCGGCCATCTTGTAGACGATGCAGTCGCCGTGGGGGTTGTACCACGGCTCGGCGCGAAATTCGGGCTTGCCTTCGCCGGCCATCATGTCGGCTAAGAAGTGCTTTTCCATGTCAACCCTCGGTATCTGTTCTGCCAGCCCACAGGGCACACAAGATCAGCCGCGTCCGCATACTCGGCCCGGCATTCATAAACCTGCATGTTAGGATTCAAGTAAACCGCGAAGACCTTGTCTTTCGGAAAGGGCACAACGACCCTTTCCTTTATGCACCACTTGGCGGGACGCCCCGTATAGCACCAGCCGCCCTGGTTGAACACGCGAACGCCGAAGAAGATTCGCTTCGGGTTCTCAAGCACGTACTTGGCGGCCCGAAGGTTCTCGTAGTCCACCGGCGAGTACTTGTACAGGCGCGACGTGTACACGCCGGGGAATATCGCGTTGATCTTCGGCCCTGTCGGGTTGCTCGGATCGATGGTCTTGCAGGCGAAGTCGGCCGCCACGTGGTCGCCCCCATTGTACGCCGGGCCAGGGGTTTCAGACAATACATCGGCCAGGAAAGGACCGCAACTGAAATCCCTTAGCGGGCCGTTCTTTCGGCCGCAACGCCCGGACAACGGCATCCCCCGGCAGTGCCGGGGGTTTGTTACGACCGGCCGCCCCTAAAGACACGCAGCGGGCACATGGCCCGCCGCGCGATGATGCTCGATTATTTCGTTACTGCGTCCCCGGCGCGACCTTCATCTGTGACGGGCGGGGATACCCCGCGGCTTCCGCCGCAGGCTCGAACGGCGTAACTACGTCTCTTACTTCTTCTCTTCCTTCTTACCCTTTTCGCCCTTTCCCTTCTTCCCGGCCTTGGGCTTTTCCTTCATCTCGGTCAGTTCCAGGCGGGCCAGTTGCGAGGCGTCGCCGACGCGGAACTTGGCAAGTTTGATGACGCGGGTGTAGCCGCCGGGGCGGGTGGCGTAGCGGGGGGCGACGTCCTCGAAGAGTTTCTTGGCCATCGCTTCATTCCCCAGGCGCGCGGCCACCAGGCGCCTTGCCGCCAACGTGCCGCCGCGCGCGGTCGTGATGAGTTTGTCGACGTAGCGGCTGGCCTCGCGGGCCTTCGGGACCGTGGTGGTGATGGCCTCGTGCTCGATGAGGGCCATGGACAGGGCCTTGAGTGTGGCCAGGCGGTGGCTCTTGTTGCGTCCGAGTTTGCGACCTTTATTCAGGTGCCGCATGGTCTGATTCTCCAAGACTCCAAGACTCTAACCGCAGAGCTCGCTGAGAACGCAGAGAAGGATACTTCTGAGAGAAAAAAGGATTCTTTTCTCAGCGTCCTCGGCGTTCTCCGCGGTTCAATCTATTGCCACGTTTGCCATCGCAAAAAAAGCCTTAACCGCAGAGATCGCTGAGAACGCAGAGCAAAACTCTTTTTTAAGAAAAAGAACTTCTTCTCTCAGCGTTCTCTGCGATCTCCGCGGTTAAATCCGTACGTTTTCAGGTGCTTCCGCCGCCACCGCCGCCGGCCGTGATGCCTTCGAGGTCCATGCCGAGGGAGAGACCGAGGTCGGCCAGTTTGCGTTTCACTTCCCGCAAACTGGTCTTTCCGAACGAGCGGATGGCCAGGAGTTCCTCTTCCGACAGGCGGACCATTTGGCCGACGGTCATGATGTTCTCGGACTCGAGGCAATTGGCGGCCCGGACCGAGAGTTCCAACTGGGCGATGGGCATGGCCAGTTTGCGTTCGAGTTCGGAGACGTATTCCTCGGGCGCGACTTCTTCGGCGGCCGCAGCCGGGGCCTCGGCGCCCACCTCTTCGCCTGGATGGAAGTATTCGACGAAGGGGTTCAGGTGCTTGCGGAGGATCTTGCCGGCCTCGACGAGGGCCATGTCGGGCGCGAGGGTGCCGTTGGTCCAGATCTCCAGGATGAGGCGGTCGTAGTTGGTGCGGTGGCCGACGCGCGTGTCTTCCGTGCGGTAGCGGACCCGCTCGACGGGCGAGAAGAGGCTGTCGACGGGGATGTAGCCGACGTCCTGGTCGCCCTCGGGGGTGTTTTCCTCGGCGGTGATGTAGCCGCGCCCCTTGGCGACGCGCAGTTCCATCCGGAAATCCTTTTTCTTCGAGAGGGTGCAGATCTTGTGGTCGGCGTTGATGATCTCGACGTTGGGGTCGGTCTGGATCATGCCGGCCGTGACCGGGCCGGGGCCGCTCGCTTCGAGGACGACGGTGCGGGGCTCGCTGCCTTCGAGTTTGACGACGAGGCCCTTGATGTTCAGCACCAGGTCGGTGACGTCTTCTATGACGCCGTCGATGCTGGAGAACTCGTGCAGAACGGTGTCGATCTTGATGCCTGTGACGGCGGCGCCTTCGAGGCTCGACAGAAGGATCCGCCGGAGGCTGTTGCCGATGGTGACGCCGAAGCCCCGCTCAAACGGCTCGGCGATGAACAGGCCGTAGACGGGCGTGGCCGTCGTGGGGTCCAGCACCACACGGGTCGGCAGTTCCAATCCCTTCCATTTCATACGCATCACGTTTATCGCCTCCTCGCCTAAGGGCTAACGGCTGCAAAATTCGACGATCAACTGCTCGTTGATCTGGAGAGAGATGTCTTCGCGGCTGGGCAACGCCTTGACATCGCCACGGAAGTTGGCCTGGTCCGCCGACAGCCACTGCGGGACCATGCGGCCTTCTTCCTCCACAAGCCACGTCCCTACCAGGGCGCGGCTGGACTTACGGTTGCGGACCTCGATGACGTCGCCCGCCCTGACCTTCAGGCTGGGGACGTTCGTCGTCCGGCCGTTGACCTGGATGTGACCGTGGTTGATGACCTGCCGGGCCGTCTTGCGGCTGGGCGTGAAGCCCAGGCGGTAGACGGCGTTGTCGAGCCGGCGCTCCATGAGCACCAGGAGCGTCTCGCCCGTGGACCCCTTGGAACGCTGGGCCTCGGCCAGGAACTGGCGGAACTGGCGCTCCAGGACGCCGTAGTACCAGCGCAACTTCTGCTTCTCGCGCAGACGGACGCCGTATTCGCTGGGGCGCCGGCGCTGCCAGAAATGCATGCCGGGGGGTTTGTTGCGCCACTGCTTCTCGATAGGGCACTTGGCGGTCTCGCACCGCACGCCCTTCAAGTACAGTTTCATGCCCGCCCGCCGGCACTTGCGGCAAACGGGGACAGTGTATCGTGCCATCCGGTTTATTCTCCCTGCCCGGCCGGGCGTTTCAGGCGCCAGATCGGGTGCTCTCTGCTCGTGCGGCCACCGGCCGCCCGGACCGCGCTAAACGCGGCGCCGCTTCGGCGGCCGACATCCGTTGTGCGGGATGGGCGTCACATCCTCAATGGCCGTCACCTTCAGCCCGGCCGCCTGGAGCGCCGTAATGGCCGACTCACGGCCACTACCTGGACCCTTCACTCGCACTTCAACTTCGTGCATACCTAATTTCTTTGCCTTATCTGCACATGCCTCTGCGGCCCGCTGGGCCGCGAACGGGGTGGACTTACGGCTACCCTTGAAGCCGATCGTGCCGGCGGAGTCGGTGCACAGGACATTGCCCGCCGGGTCGGTGATCGTAATGATCGTGTTATTGAAGGTTGCCTTGACGTGGACCACGCCCTTGGCAACCGCGCGTTTGACTTTTTTCTTAGCCATCGGTTCTCCACCTTCCGCTTATGCGCCATCCCAACCAGACAACAAGCCCCCCGCGATTAATGCAGTTCCTTGACGCCCTTCTTGCCAGCGACGGTCTTGCGGGGCCCCTTGCGGGTGCGGGCGTTGGTCCGCGTCCGCTGGCCGCGCACGGGGAGGCCCTTGCGGTGCCGGACGCCGCGATAGCACGCGATATCCCGCAGGCGGGCGATATTCTGGAGCACCTGCCGCCTCAGGGCACCCTCGACCACATAGCCGCGGTCGATGATGGCGGCGATGCGGCCGATTTCGTCTTCGGTCAGGCTCTTCATGCGGCTCTCGGGCTTAACACCCGCTTCGTGACAGATCTCGAGGGCCGACGTTTTGCCGATGCCGTGAATGTACGTCAGCGCACACCACGTCGCTTTTTCGGCCGGAACGTCAATACCTGCGATACGAGGCATCGCTTAACTCCTTTTGGTACGCATCTTCTGGCGCTGCTTGTGGCGGGGGTTGCTACAGATCACGCGTACGACGCCCGCCCGCCGGACAACCTTGCAGTTCTCGCAAATCCGCTTGACGCTGGTTCGCACTTTCATAGCCGCATCACCTCATGACCCGCCATCGGCAGGCCGGAATACCCCGTTGCTTCCGCAGCGGGCTCGGTTCACCCTGCCCGATAGACGATCCGCCCTTTGCCCAGGTCGTATGGCGACAGTTCCACGGTCACCTGGTCGCCCGGCAGGATGCGGATGAAGTTCATGCGCATCCGGCCCGAGACGTGCGCCAGTACGCGGTGTCCGTTTTCCAGTTCGACCCGGAACATCGCGTTGGGCAGCGCCTCGATGACCTTTCCTTCGAGTCGTATGACGTCTTTGGCCACGGTCCAGGTTACCTCATCGCCCCGGCGGAGAGCCGCGTCAGCGGTTCGGCGCCATCAGAGCGGATCACGAACGTATCCTCAAAATGGGCACACGGCTTCCCGTCGGCCGCGACCACCGTCCATCCGTCTTCCTTCTCGCGGACCTGGCGCCGGCCCATGTTGACCATCGGCTCCACGGCCAGCGTGACGCCCTCGGCCAGGAGAAAATCGTCTCGCGCCATGTCGCTGCCGACGTAGTTGGGCACGCGCGGCGGCTCCCACATCTGCCGGCCGATACCATGCCCGACATACTCGCGGACGATCGAGAACCCCCGACCTTCCACGAGGGCCTGGATGCGGCCCGCGACGGCCGACCACAGGACGCCCGGCCGCGCTTCGCGGCGGACGACGTCCAGCGCCTTGGCCGTCGTTTCCAGCAGGTCGACCACGTCCAGCGACACGTCGCCGACCGCGAACGTCCGTGCGGCGTCGGCGCACCAGCCGTCTTTCTCGACGCCCACATCGACCGAGACGACGTCGCCTGTGGCGATCCGCCGAGGCCCCGGGATCCCGTGCACCAGTTCCTCGTTGACCGAGACGCAGATGTTGCCCGGGTACGGCGGCCCGCCGCGCGGATGCGGCTGACCCAGGAAAAGGCTCCGGGCCCCGCGTTCGGCCATGTGTCGGACGGCCGCGGCATCGAGTTCGGCGGTCGTAACGCCGGGCCGGCACAGCGTGCGCAGGAGGTCGAGGACCTCAGCCACCACCGCCCCGGCCGCCCGCATTTTCTCAATCGCTTCGGCGTTTTTGGGGCGGATGGTCATGGCGCTCGGCGTCACCGGCCAATCACGGCTTCCAATTGTTCAAAGAGCCTGGCCCGCACCTGGTCGGGGGAACCGCTGCCGTCAACCCGCACCAAGCGCCCTTGCCTCTGATAATACTCGATGAGCGGCGCCGTCTGCTTGTTGTACGTATCGAGGCGCTGCTGCACCGTTTCCGGTTCGTCGTCTTTGCGCGTCATCAGGGCCGAGCCGCATACGTCGCACTTGCCGTCGATCCTGGGCTTAATATAAAGCACGTGGTAGGACCGCCCGCACTTGGCGTTCGGGCATGTCCTCCGGCCGCTCATGCGCTCGACGATTGTCTCGGGGTCGGCCTCGAGATTCACGACGGCGCTCAGTTCTCCTGCGTCCTTGGCCAACGCCTCATCCAGCGCCCGTGCCTGGCCCTCGGTCCTCGGAAACCCGTCCAGGAGCCACCCTCGCGCGCAATCCTTGGCCGCCAGCCTGCCGGCCACAGCCGCGACCGTAATCGGGTCGGGCACCAGGGCGCCAGTCTCCAAGAACGACTTGATCTCCAGGCCGAGGGGCGTTTTATTGCCGATCTCAGCCCGAAAGATGTCGCCGCTGGAGACGTGCGGAACGCCGTAACGCTCCGCGACCGCCTTGGCCTGCGTGCCTTTTCCGGCCCCCGGAGGGCCCATAAACACGAGTCGCACGGATGCTGCTCCTCCAGACCGCCGCCGCAACGGCGACGGCTGAAAACAGGTCTAACTAGTACGTCCGCGCACCCGGCCCTCGACCAGGAAGCCTTCATAATGCCGCATAATCAGGTGCGACTCGATTCGCTGCACGACATCGAGCGCCACGCTGACGATAATCAGAAGCCCCGTGCCGCCCAGGAAGCCCGTCATCAGCATGCTGACGCCCGTCAGGAGGCTGACCGTAATCGGCACGATCGCCACCACCGACAGGAAGGCCGCCCCGACGTATGTAATGCGGTTCATCACCCGTTCCAGGTACTCCGCGGTCCGCCGGCCGGGCCGCATGCCGGGGATGAAACTGCCCCAGTCGCGCAGGTGGTCCGACATTTCGCGCGGCTGGAACTGGATGGCGGTCCAGAAGTAGCAGAAGACGACGATCAGCCCCACGTAAATCAGCAGGTGCATCACGTTGTCGTACTTGAAGATTTCGGCGAACTCGAACGTCGCCGGGGCGATCCACGTGCCGGCCGTCGCCTCGCCGACCCAGCCGAACAGGTACATCGGGATGTACAGCAGCGACGACGCGAAGATGACCGGAATGACGCCCGCCTGGTTGACCCTCAGGGGCAGGTACTGTCGCTGCCCGCCGTAGGTGCGCCGGCCGCGCGTGTGCTTGGCCTGCTGAATCGGGATGCGTCGCTGGGCCTGGGTGATGAGGACGACGCCGATGACAACGCCGACGAACATCACGGTAATCAGGAGGACCATCTCGATGCCGATCTGCTTCTCGGCCTGGAAACTGAGGAACTCCAGGGTGGCCCGCTGCCGCAGGTACGCCACGACGCCCGGCAGCCGGTCGACGATGCCCGCCATGATGATGAGCGAGATGCCGTTGCCGATGCCGAACTCATCCACGAGTTCGCCCAGCCACATCAGGAAGATCGTGCCGGCGGTCATGGCGACCACAGCGACCATTTTGTACATCATGGGGCTGATGGTACCCTGCGCCCCCTGCCAAGCCCCCTTGAAGACGAAAGCCGCCTGGATGAGACAGAGGACGACGGTGAGGTACCGGGTGTACTCGTTGATTTTGCGTCGGCCGGCCTCGCCTTCCTTGGCGAGTTTTTCAAGGCTCGGGACGGCCTGGGTCAGCAGTTGGAGGATAATCGAGGCGCTGATGTACGGCATGATGCCGAGGCAGAAGAGGAAGGGCTGGAAACTGCCGCCCGTGATACGTGCGATGAAGTCGAGGTAACTGCCGAGGCCGCCCCCGCCGAGGTCGCCCTCGGTGCGGAGAAACTGCTCCAGGTAGCCCGGGTCGGTCCCCGGAATAGGAATGTACATGCCCAGGCGGTAGGCGACGATGATCAGAAGCGTAAAGAGAATCTTCCGCCTGAGTTCGGGGATCTTGAAGATATTGATGAGAGAGGCGATCACGCGGTGATGACCTCCGCCTTGCCGCCTGCCTTGGCGATTTTTTCGGCGGCCACGGCGCTGAACGCATGCGCGCGGACCGTCAGGGCCGCCTTCAACTCACCGCGGCCGAGGATTTTCAGCGTGAAAAGTTTGCCCTTGATGAGGCCGGCGTCCCGCAGTTCGTGCGGCCCGACGCTGGCGCCGACCGGGAACCTGGCCAAGTCCTCTACGTTCAGGACCATGACCGGGTCGCTCCAGCGGGCGTTGGAGAAGCCGACCTTCGGCATGCGGCGGAAGAGGGGCATCTGGCCGCCCTCGTACGACAGGCGCCGCGAGTAGCCAGAGCGGGACTTCATGCCCTTGTGTCCGCGGCCGCTGGTCTTACCGCGGCCCGACCCGATGCCGCGGCCCACCCGCAGGCGAATCGTGTGGTGCTTCTTCGATTTTTTGATATCCGTCAGGTTCACGACGAGGGTCCTTCCGTCGGGGTCTCGGCCGGAGGCGCCTGCGGTGCCGTGGCCGCCTCGGTCGGCACCGGCATGGCCGGCGCCGCATGTTCCGGCATCAGTTCTTCCATCGGCACGCCGCGCAGCCGCGCCACGTCCCGGACGTCCTTCAGCCGCAACAGGGCGTCCATGGCGGCCTTGACGAGGTTGATCGGGTTAGTGCTGCCCATGGCCTTCGTAAGGATGTTGCGGATGCCGACCATCTGGCAGACGGCGCGAACGCCGCCGCCTGCGATGACGCCCGTACCGGGGCCGGCCGGCCTCATGAAGACGCGGGCGGCACCGTAACGGCCGATGACTTCGTGCGGGATCGTGTCGCCTTTCAGCGAGACCCGCACGAGGTTCTTCTTGGCATCGGAGATGCCCTTCTCGACGGCGGGCGGGACCTCGTTGGCCTTGCCGTAACCGATGCCGACGCGGCCGTGGCGGTCGCCGACGACGGCCAGCGCCGCAAAACTGAACCGGCGGCCGCCCTTGACGACCTTCGCCGACCGGTTGATGGTCACCACGGACTCCGACAGGTCGCCGCCGTCCGCGAAGAAGTTATCCCGCTCATTTGCCACTTGCTACCCACCTCCGCCCACGACACGGCAGGCTTGGGCGCCCCTGGGGGCCCCTGCGCCTGCCGCCGCGGGGCTTAGAACTTCAAACCGCCTTTTCGCGCCGCTTCCGCCAGCGCCTTGACCCGGCCGTGATACTTACGGCCGCCGCGATCGAAGCAGACCGCCTTGATGCCGGATTCCGTGGCCTTGGCGGCCAGGAGCGTGCCGACCTTCGCGGCCGCCTTGATATTGCCGGTGCTCTTCAGGTCGCCCTTGACGTCCTTACTGAGGCTGCTCAGGGACAGGAGCGTCTTACCGGAGACGTCATCGATGATCTGTGCGTAAATGTGCTTCAGGCTGCGATAGACGCTCAGTCGCGGCCGCTCGGGAGTGCCTTCGAGGGTGCGCCGGCTCCGCAGGTGGCGGCGTGCGAGCGCCGCCCGTTTCATTTTAATTGCCGTCATGCCCATAATAACACATCCTTATCGACCTTGCCAACCCGCCCTGCGACCGGCGGGCAAGGCATGCCTCGCCCCTGCAACTGCGGCGCGGCGATTACGCCGAGGCGCCGCCGACGAAGGTCTTGCCGGCCTTGCGGCGGATCTGCTCGCCGAGGTACCGGAAACCCTTGCCCAAGTACGGCTCGGCCGGCTTAATGTGCCGCATCTCAGCGGCAAACTCGCCCACCAACTGCTTGTCGGGCCCGCGGACCCAGAACTTCGCGGGCGTTTCGTTGCCGCGCGTGTTCGGGACCTCCACCTGTATTTCGAGCCCCGCGGGGATCGTCTTCTCGACCGAGTTGGCGAAGCCGCACTTTACGACGAGTTTCTTGCCCTGGACGTTGACCGAGTAGCCGGTGCCGTAAAGTTCCAGGCCGCGCTCGTAGCCCTCGGCGACGCCCTTGACCATATTGGCAATGAGGGCCCGCGTCAGGCCGTGGAGGGCCTTGGAGCGGCGCTGGTCGTCGGACCGCTCGACGCGGACGACCTTGGCGGCGTCGTCGACCACGACCTTCATGGTCCGGTCAAACGTCCACTCGAGTTTTCCTTTCGGCCCCTCGACCTTGACGGTATTGCCGGAGACGGCCACTTCGACCTTCTCCAGGATCGGGACCGGCTTTTTACCGATTCGAGACATCGTATCCTCTTCGCAATGCCCGCTTACCAGATCGTGCAGAGCAGTTCACCGCCGACCTTGAGCCGACGGGCCTGCCGATCGCTGAGGATGCCCTGCGACGTCGTGTAGATGGCGATGCCAAGGCCCCCCAGGACGGGCGGGATGTCCGTCACCTTCTTGTAGCGGCGTCGGCTCAGCGTGGATTCCCGTTTCATGTGCGTCATGATTTGCTCGCCGTCCGGACCGTACTTCATATGGATGCGCATCAAGCCCTGCCGGCCGTCCTGGATTTCGTCGAAGCCGCGGATATAGCCTTCCGCGCGCAGGACGTTCAGGATGCCGCGGCAGATATTCGACGCGGGGGCATCCACTTCCGCACAGCCGCGCTTCAGGCCGTTGCGGATCCGGGTCAACAGATCGGCGATGGGATCGTTGGTCATCGCCCGTCTCGCTCCTTCATACGTTACCAGGAAGCCTTGCGTACACCCGGAATCTTGCCCTCGTGGGCGAGGTTCCGGAAACAGATGCGGCAAATGCCGAACTTGCGGTAGACCGCACGAGGCCGGCCGCACAGTTCGCAACGGCGCCTAAGGCGTGTCGAGAACTTCGGCGGCCGCTTGGCCTTCAGTCGTTGTGCTTTGGTCGCCATAAATCGCTTTCACCTTGCCTCAGACCCGACACCGGGGCGGCGGGCCCATCCGTGCTAGTCGCGCCGGAACGGGAACCCGAAACCCTGCAGGAGCCACCGGGATTCCTCATCGGACCGGCTGTTCTTAATGACAATCGTAATATTCATGCCCTGCTGGAACTGGACCTTATCGACGCGGACCTCGGGGAACACCAGTTGCTCGTTGACGCCGAAGTTGTAGTTGCCGCGCCCGTCGAAGCCGTTGGGGTCCAGGCCGCGGAAGTCGCGGAACCGCGGCAGGGCGACGTTGATGAGGCGGTCGAGGAACTCGTACATCCGCGCGCCGCGAATCGTGGCCTTGCAGCCGATGATGACGCCCTCGCGAAGCCGGAACGCCGAGACGCTCTTTTTGGCCTTGGCCACCACGGGCTTCTGGCCGGTGATGATGGCCAGGTCTTCGAGGGCGGCCTCGATGCGCTTGGGCTCGTCGTGCGATCTGCCGAGGCCCATCGACACGACGATCTTCTCGAGGCGCGGAAGGCTCAGCACGTTCTGGCGCCCCAGTTTCGACTGGAGGACCGGAACGATTTCCTTCTGATAACGTTCCTGCATTCGGGTCATGGCCGGTTACAACTCCCCGAGGTCGGCGCCGCACTTGCGGCAGACGCGATGTTTTTTGCCGTCGGATTCCGTGCGAGTGCCGGTGCGGACCGCCTTGTCGCACTTGGTGCAGACCAGTTGGAGGTTCGAGAGGTTCATCGCCGCTTCGATCTCCAGTCGGCCGCCCTGCGGGTTCTTACGCGAACGGCGCAGGTGCTTATAGACGCGGTTGACGCCTTCGACAACCGCCTTGCCTTTGCGCGGTTTGACGCTCAGGACCTTGGCGCGGCGTCCACGGTCGTCTCCCGTGATCACTTCCACCACATCATCCCGTCGAATAAACATGGGCACCGCTTCCGTCAGACCACCTCGCTGGCGAGCGAGAGGATCCGCATGTACTTTTTTCCCCTGAGTTCCCGGGCCACGGCGCCGAAGACGCGCGTGCCGCGCGGGTTCCCTTCCTTGTCAATCAACACGACGGCGTTGCCGTCGAACCGCACGTACGAGCCGTCGGCCCGCCGCGTCGGGTACCTGGTGCGGACGACGACGCAACGGACGACCTCGCCCTTCTTGGCCTCGCCGGCCGGGATCGCCTTCTGGACGCTGGCGATGACGACGTCGCCGACGTGGGCGATGGGCCGGGTGAACCTGCCCTTGGCGGTCGAACCGCCGAGCACCCGGATCGCGCGAACGGTCTTGGCGCCGGTGTTATCGGCGACATCCAAAATGGTCCGCATCTGGATCATCGAAGCGGCTCCTTCGGCCTAGCGGCCCTGCGTCGGGTCTGCGGCCGACTCCGCACCGGTGATGACCGGCGCGCCCGCGCTGCGCTGGATCACGCGGACCAGCCGGAACTGCTTTGTCCGCGAAATCGGGCGGCACTCCACGATCTCGACCGTGTCGCCGACATGGGCTTCTCCATTTTCGTCGTGGGCGTGAAGACGGCGGTCCTCGCGCACCGTCTTGCCGAGTTTCTTGTAACGGATGGTGTGCACCGTTTCCACCGTGATAGTCTTTGTGCCGCGGTCGCTGGTGACGATCCCCTGGACGACGCGGCGTGTTGAAGGCGGACGGATCATTCGGAGGCTGTCTCCTTGCCCGCCTCGGCGGCGGGCGCCTGGCTCATCTCGCGCTGCCGCAAGATCGTCCGCATGCGGGCGATGTTGCGCCGGGCCTTCCTCAGTTCGCTGGACATGTGCAGTTCCTCGGTCTCGGCCTGCGTCCGCAGGTCGAAGACTTTGCGTTCCAGCGCCTCCAGTTCCTGGAGGATCTGTTCGCGGCTCATATCTCTGACTTCTTGCGGCTTCATAGCGTTACCTTATAGGCCACGGCGGCGCACGACCATGCGCGTCTTGATCGGCATCTTGCTGGAGACGCGCCTGAGCGCCTGCCGGGCGAGGTCTTCCGGCACACCGCCCAACTCGTACAGGATGCGGCCCGGACGGACGACGCACGCCCAGTACTCGGGCTCGCCCTTGCCCTTGCCCATACGGGTTTCCAGGGGCTTGCCGCTGATGGGCTTGTCCGGAAACACGCGGACCCACAGTTTGCCTTCGCGGCGGAGGAAGTGCGTGGCGGCGACGCGGCCGGCCTCGATCTGCTGGGCCGTCAGCCACACCTGCTCCATCGCCTGGAGCCCGAAGTCGCCGAACGCCACGTAGTTGCCCCGCTGGGCCAGGCCCTTCATGCGGCCGCGCTGGCTCTTGCGGAATTTGACCCTCTTAGGCATCAGCGCCACTGGGGGCCTCCTTTTCAGCCGCGGTCTGATACGGCCCCAGATAAATCCACACTTTCACGCCCAGAATGCCGTACGTGCAGCGGGCCTGGGCCTGGCCGTAGTCGATGTTGGCCGACAGCCGCGTCAGCGGAACCGACCCGCGGACCACCACCTCGGAGCGATGCATTTCGACGCCGCCCAGCCGGCCCGCACACCGGATCTTGACGCCCTTGGCGCCGGCCGCCATCGTGGCTTCGACGGCCTGCTTCATCGCGCGGCGGAAGTTGGCCCGCTTCTCAAGTTGCTGGGCCACGTTCTCGCCCACCAACTGGGCCGACAGTTCCGGCTTGGCGATTTCCTTCACTTCCAGCCGGATGCGCCGGCCGGTCAGCGTTTCCAGTTCCTCGCGGATCTTATCGACCTCGGAGCCCTTGCGGCCGATGAGGAGGCCGGGCCGCCCCGAGTGCACGATGACGTTGACTTCCTCACGGGTCCGCTCGATCTCGATCTTCGAGATCGCCGCGAAACCGTACTCGCGCTTCACGTGCGTCCGGATCTTCTCGTCCTCGACGAGCAGTTGCCCGAACGTCCGCTTCGGCGCGTACCAGCGACTGCGCCAGAACTCCGTGATGCCCATGCGAAAGCCGGTCGGGTGAATCTTCTGTCCCATAACGTCTCGCCTTGCCTAAAAGCCGACTACTTCACTTCCTTGGACTCTTCCAGTTCCACGATGAGGTGGCACGTCGGCCGCCTCAAGGTATCCGCCGAACCGCGGGACCGCGGCCACACCCGCTTCAGGACGGGCCCCATGTCAGCCCGGGCGTCAGACACGAACAGGCGCTCCAGGTCCGCCTCTTTCTCGTCGGCGTTCGCCATGGCGCTGCGGACCACCTTGGCGATCATCTTGGCGGCCCGCTGCGGGCTGAAGTCCAGCGTCTCGAGCGCCCGCTCCAGGGGCATTCCCCGGATCATGGACATCACAAGTCCCGCTTTCCGCGGGCTGATTCTCGCAAACCGGTGCGTGGCTCGATGCCCCATCGTGCTAACCTCTCCGCGGCAGGCTTCCGCCATCAGGCGGCCGCATACCGATTACCCTTTGGCCCCACCGCCGCCCGGCCCGCCGGGCTTCCCGCCCGGACCCGGAGCCGGCGCCCCCCCCGCGGCCGCTTCGGCGGCCCTGCGGCCGCCGTGACCGCGGAACGTCCGCGTCGGGGAGAACTCGCCCAGTTTGTGGCCGACCATGTCTTCCGTCACGAACACCTTCAGGTGCACCCGGCCGTTGTGGACCATGAACGTGTGACCCACGAACTCCGGCACGATCGTCGTCGTGCGGGACCACGTTTTGATCGGCTCGCGCAGGCCCTTATCCGCCATCTGCTGGACCTTGCGCAGGAGTTTCACATCCACGAACGGACCTTTTTTCGTCGAACGTCCCATGGCTTTCCAGTTCCCTTATTTCGGGATCTTGGCTTCACCATACCGGCGTGTAATCCGGCGCCGGATGATATGTGCGTTGGACGGGTTCCGGCGACGGCGCGTCTTGCCGCCCTTGGCCAGAACGCCCGTGGGAGATTGAGGATCGCGGCCGCCGCTGCGGCGACCTTCGCCGCCGCCCATCGGATGATCGACCGGGTTCATCGCCGAACCGCGGCTATGGCCCTTGCGGCCTTTGTGACGGAGCCGGCCGGCCTTGCCCACGCGGACCGCGCTGTGATCGGAATTGCCGACCGTGCCGATCGTGGCGCGACACTTGATGTTGATGCGGCGGGTTTCACCGCTCGGAAGTTGCACGTACGCCCACTTGCCTTCCTTGGAGGTCAGCATGGCGGAACGGCCGGCGGCACGGACGAGCACGCCGCCCTGGTTGGGAACCATCTCGATGTTGTGGACGGGCAGGCCCGCCGGAATCGATTCGAGCGGAAGGCAATTGCCCGCACGGGGCTCGGCCTGCGGGCCGCTCATCACGGTCTGGCCGACGGCGAGGCCCTCGGGGGCCAGAATGTAACGCTTTTCCCCGTCGGCGTACTGGATGAGGGCGATGCGTGCGCTGCGGTTCGGATCGTACTCGATGGCGACGACCTTGCCGGCAACGCCGTCTTTATTGCGTAGGAAATCGACGATGCGGTACAGTTTGCGGTGGCCGCCGCCGCGGAACCGGCAGCACGTGAGGCCCTGGTTGTTGTGGCCGCCGTTGCGGGCGATGCGGACGGTGAGGTTCTTCTCGGGCTCTTTCTTCGTGAGGTCCGAGAAATCCTGGACGGACGAATTGCGTCGCCCCGCGCTCGTCGGATTGTAGATTCTAATCGTCATCCGTCATTCCTTCGCGTGCCCGCCCGCCGCGGCGGGCGGTCGCGGCCTAGAACAGATCAATGTGGTCTTCGTGATGCAGCGTCACGACCGCCTTCTTCAGGCCGGTCGTCCGGCCCCAGATGCCCCGGTTGGTCCGCCGCGCCTTGCCGAGGCGCTTCAGCGTCCGGACCTTCATCACCCGGACCTCGTAGATCTTTTCGACCGCCTCGCGGATCTGCTGCTTGTTCGCGTCGCGGTGCACCTGGAAGGCATACTGGTTCAGTTTCTCGTTCTGAGCCGTGCCTTTTTCGGTGATGAGCGGCTTTATAACGACCTGGTACGGGTCCATCAGTTTTTCCTCGACTCCAGAATGGCCTCGAACGCCGGCCGCGTGAACACCACGCGATTGGGCCACAGCACATCGTAAGCATTCAGGTCCGACACCCGCCGCACGCGTACGCGCGGCAGGTTCCGGGCCGACTTCAGGAGCACTTCGTCCTGCCCCGGCAGGGCCAGGAGGCACGTGCGCTCGACGCCGAGGGCCTTCAGGATCTTGGCGACTTCGCGGGTCTTGGGGGCATCGAGTTTCAGCCCTTCCAGGACAATCAGTTCGGCATCCTTCATGCGGGCCAGGAGGGCGGAATCGAGGGCGGCCCGGCGCATCTTGCGCGGCATGTCGCGGCCGTAATCGCGGGGGACCTTGGCGAACGTCACGCCGCCGCCACGGCGCTTCGGGCTGCGGACCGTTCCAGCGCGGGCGCGGCCGGTATGCTTCTGGGCAAAGATCTTGCGCGTCGAGCCCTCGACCAGGCCGCGGCTCTTGGTGGCCACGGTTCCCTGCCGCTGGTTCGACTCGTGACGCGTCACGGCCAGGCGCAGGATCTCCATCTTGACCTTGCCGCCGAACCAGGCCTCGTCGACCTGGATGGCGCCTGCCTGGGCGCCGTCCGTGTTGTAGACCTGCACTTCGATCATGGTATCCTTGGAGCCCGGCTACGCCTTCGCCGGGCCGACCTTTCCCTTCAGAGCGCTGCGGACCATCACGAAACCGCCGTTGGGACCCGGGACACTCCCCCGAATCACCATGAGGTTGGCTTCGGCATCGACTTTCAGGAGTTTCATGCACTCGCTGGTGCGGCGTTCGTCGCCCATGTGGCCGGCCATGCGCTTGCCGAGGCGGATGGCGCGGCCGGGGATGCCGGCGCCTTCGCCGATGCCGCCCGCAGACCGGTGCTTACGCTCGGTGCCATGGCTGGCCGGCTGGCCGCAGAAGCGGTGCCGTTTCATGACGCCCTGGAAGCCGCGGCCCTTGCTGACGCCGATGACGTCCACCATGGCGACGCCTTCGAACTCGGCCACCGTCACGGCCTGACCGGGCTGGTACTTGGACACGTCGTCCATGCGATACTCGCGGATGAACCGCTTCGGCGTCGCGCCGGCCTTCTTGAAGTGGCCGGCGAGAGGCTTGGTGGTCAGGCGCTCCGGTTTTTCGGCAAAGCCCAGTTGGACGGCGGTGTAGCCGTCGTTTTCGGCCGTCTTGACCTGGAGGACCTGGCACGGACCGGCCTCGATGACCGTCACGGGGACCTGGCGTCCTTTGTCGTCATAGACGCTGGTCATTCCGATTTTTTTGCCCAGGATTGCCGGCATGGCCCTACGCCTTAATCTTGATGAAGACGCCCGCAGGCATATTGAGTTTGTTCAGGGCGTCAACGGTTTTCACGGTCGGTTCTTCAATGTCAATAAGCCGCTTGTGCGTGCGAATCTCGAACTGCTCGCGGCTCTTCTTGTCGATGTGCGGGCTGCGCAGCACCGTGTACCGCTCGATCCGCGTCGGCAGGGGGATGGGGCCCTTGACGCGAGCGCCGGTGCGTTTGCTGGTTTCGACGATCTCCGCGGCGCTCTGGTCGAGAACGCGGTGATCATACGCCTCCATCCGAATTCGAATTCGATCGCCTACCATACCCCGCCTCGTATCAGCCAAATCGACCCTGAAAAATGCGTACAGTCCTCACGGCGGCCTCGCCTACCCCTCGACTTCGGCTCGGCCGCAGCCAAGACGCACACCTTTTCCGGTCGCACGCGACCAGTGTTTAGTAAAATGCCGAGAACGGATAGTCTACCATGCTTAGCGACGCTGTCAATCACTTTTTTTCCGGAATATCCTCCCCATCCGCCGCACCCCCTTTGTTACGGGCGTCCGCCGCCCTGCGGGCCACGCGTGCCCCGTATGTTAATCAAGGAGCGTCTTGGCCACGTCGTCGGGCACGACGGCGTAGTGCGACGGCTCCATCGAGTACGTCGCGCGGCCCTGGGTGAGGCTGCGGACCGTGGTGGCATACCCGAACATGTTGGCCAGGGGCACCAGGGCGGTGATGACGCGGGTGGTGCCTTTGAGTTCCGTGGCGGTGATCTCCGCGCGGCGGCTCATCAGGTCCGCGGTAATCTCGCCGAAATACTCGTTCGGCGCGACCGCCTGGACGCGCATGATGGGCTCGAGGAGGTGGACGCCCGCCTTTTCGACGGCCGCCTGGAGGGCGAGGCTTCCGGCGGCCTCGAACGCCACCTCGGAAGAGTCGATCTCGTGGGCCTTGCCGTCAAGTAGAGTGATTTTAATATCAATAAGCGGATATCCGGTAGCGATGCCAGCGCCCGCCGCGTCGCGGATGCCCCGCTCGACGCTCGGGATGAACTCTTCGGGCACCGCCCCGCCCTTGACGCGCGACACGAACGTAACGGGCTCTTCCTCCAGGTCGCGGGACGGGCGCGGCTCGACGCGGATCTCGACGACGCCGTACTGGCCGTGCCCGCCCGTCTGTCGGATGAAGCGGCCTTCGGCCTCGGCCTTGCCGCGTATCGTCTCGCGGTAGGCGACGCGGGGCCGGCCGACCCTGGCATCGAGTTTGAAGTCGCGCAACATGCGGTTTTTCAGGACTTCCAGGTGCAGTTCGCCCATGCCGGCGATGATCGTCTGGCCCGTTTCGGCATCGACGCGGTACTCGAACGTCGGGTCCTCGCGCGCCAGGACCTGGAGCACCTCGCCGAGGCGCTGGCGGTCGTCGCTGGTGCGCGGCTCGATGGCCATCGAGATGACCGTCTTCGGGATGCCGATCTTTTCCATCGTCACGGGGTGCCGCGTGTCGCACAGCGTGTCGCCCGTCACGGAGTCCTTCAGGCCGACCACGGCGACGATGTCGCCGGCGCAGGCCTCCTCTTCGCGGATGCGTTCGTCGGCGTGCATGCGCCAGATGCGGGTCGCGTTCTCCTTGACGCCGCGGGTCGAGTTCATGACGCGCGTGCCGGTGGCGAGGGTCCCGCGATAGATGCGTATCCAGTGGAGGTCGCCGTGGGCATCGGCCGCGATCTTAAAGACCAGGGCGGCAAACGGGCCTTCCGGGTCCGGCTCGATGTCGACTTCCACGTCTTCTCCGCGGCGGGTCACCTCGTGGCCCTTGACGGCGC
>JAPLMO010000331.1 GCA_026386995.1 Planctomycetota bacterium
GTTGGTATTGTCGATCCAGGAAAAATAGTGGCTGCGCGACGGGGTCAGTTCGTCCGCGCCCGCCAGGGGGTGGGGCGCGGACTCTTCCCCTTGCAGGGGCCCCACGCTGAAAAACAGCACGGCGCACACGCTCAACAGCAAACCCATGCGCCTGGGAAAGCCGGGGCGCGGCGCAGAGATCGGACGGGAGAGGGGTTGGGTATGTGCTTTCATTCAAGATATCCTTTACTGTTCCATTTCAAATTTGAGGCTGTTTCCTTCATCACATGGCCCGATTAGTTGCGGCCCCCGGCGCTCCAGCAGCGCCCGGTGTACTGGTCCACCGATTTTCGTGCCCTTCGCCTGGCGGCATAAACTGTTTATTCGCCGCCACCTATGGTAGCCTCCGACACGCCTGCTCACAACTTCTTTCGGAGGCTGATTTGCCCGAGAACCACGGTTGCCCGAACCTGTTTCTCCCCCGTCACTGGAGCCGCCACGTCAAGTCAGCCCTGCTCCACGTGTCCCTGCTCCACGTCATCTCCCTGGCAAGGCTCGCCTGTGTCCACACGTGGGCGTGGGCCGCCGGAAGCCTTGACACACGCGTCGGCCAGGAGGTTGTCAGCAGATAACACCCACTGATACCCGTCACTCGCCCTGCAGGCCACGGACGGATTTTGCGGGACGCACAGCCCTTTCGCACAGCCTAACGAAAGGCGAACGCAATTTCGCGGGACCAGTACAGGTGCCCTGGACGTGATCCCTGACGGTGAACCTCAGCCCAGGCCCACTCAGTCGCGCGCCGGCCTGACCTCCACCGGCGTTCCTGATCCCTCGTCGAGCGGCACTTCCACGCGCACCTCCCGCCCGGCCGTGGAACGAAAGCCGCCCTGCGGTTGCCCGCGCACGAGGACCTCGTAGTTGCCCGGCGGCAGGCCGGAAAGGCCCAGGCACGTCGTGTGCCCGCGGCCGGCACGGTTTTCCAGCACGAAACGGAGCGCGCCCGGCGACGGCCCCGCCATGATCGGCTCTTCCCGCGCGAAGCCATCGCGTTCCAGGGCCACGTGCAGCCGCTGGCGGCCGCGGACCAGGAAGAACCGCTGGCGGACCCCGTCCCGCGGGACGACCCCGATCGTCTCGCCCGACTGCCGCAGCAGGCCGCCGTAGGCCAGCAGGCCGAAGATCGGGTCCTCGACCACCACCGTGGACGCCCCTTCAACGCCGGCCGCAAGCCCGTGGTCGATCTCGCCGTCGACCGGCCAGGGGCCGCGGGCGATCACCTGGCACCCCGGGTTCCATTCGCGGCCGAACTTCTGCGGCAGAAAGGCCCATGCCGCCGCCCCGTCGTGCGCGGCGCCGGGACGCCAATAGCCGTAGTTCGTCTCCGGCCGGCCCGAATTGACCAGCGCCCAGGAACTGAGCATCGAGGCATAGCCCAACTGCGCCAACTCCGCCGGCTCGTCGGCGAAACGCAAGGCATGATCCAGGATCGCCCAGCCGCCCATCTGCGACATGTAACTCAAGGTATAGCCTGCGCTGCCCCCGGCGCGGAAGTCGCTCCCCAGGTGGTAGTAACTCGTCTCCAGCCAGCCACGGCACGCCAGGTTCGCCAGGAGTTGCCGGCCGAGGAAATCCTCGCGGCGCTTCCGGTCGATCTCGGGGTAGGAATACCAGCGGCCCGAGTTCTTGTCGCGCCACAACCGCTCGACAGGTTTCAGTTCCACACCATCCTGCAAGGCCCAGCGGGCGATGGCGTAGGTGGATTCATACGCGGTGGAGTCCACCGGCATCTCGGAGACCCAGGGGCGCGGATCGTCGCAGAGGAAGTACCGGACCTTCTTCTCCCATTGGTCGCGGAGCCAGGCCGCCTTCTCCCGCTGGCCCTCATCCTCCAACGCGGCGATGATCTCCAGCAGATACTTTTCGTGGAAGTTACCCTGCTTGTAGGCCCAATCGCACCAACCGTTGAACGCCCAGCCCTGCATGCGGATGTTATAAGGGACCTCGAAATACGCCCGGGCGGTGCCATACGCCCGCTCCAGGTATCCCTTGGCATCGAGATACCTGACCATTTGCGGGTTCTGCCGGGCAATGCGGTACATGTTGTAGTACAGGGCGAAGTACGTCGTGTAGTCGAAGGTCCGCCACATCCGCTCCTGGCCGTGCCCGCCGGAGTTCAGTCCAACGGCGCTGGTGCGGCACTGCTGCCAACTGTCACTGCCGTAAATGCCGTAGGGGTGCGGCAGTTCCCGGTCGGTCCGCTGGTGCTTGCCCCACACGAAGTGTTCGAGGAAGTATTCCAGGGCCTCGATCTCGCGGGGCTCGGGATAGGCGACGTTCTTCTGCGAAAGATAGATGCACTTGCTGTTCGAGGGGTCGTCGGAGCCGCTGACCGCATAGGCCGCCTGGCCGCCGAGGTTTTCGGGGCCCAGCAGGTTCCTGCCCGGCGGCATCCGCACGTCCCACAGGCTGAACAGGCCGTCGTACCACTTGCCAGCACAGCGGTGCTGTTGCCGGCCGGCGATGAAGGCCGCCCGCTTCCTGACGAGCGTCTCCAGCGGTTCGGTGACGAAGAACTCCAGCACCATCGACCGCCCGCCCGCGCAGCGAACCGTCAGCAGGTTTTCCCCCAGCCGGGAGAACTTTACCCTGTAGACGTGTGTGTCCTTTTGCTTCTCCCCCAAGTATTCCAGGCTGGTCTGGTCCGGATGCTCGGCCGCGACAGACTCGATGCGGTTCCTGGTCCGCAGGGCCACCAGCGCGAAGAGGTCCTCGGGCACAACCATGCCCGGGGCCACGTGGACGTCGAACCCGCCGCCCTGGTACAGGGCCTCTCGCACGCCGCGATAGTCGCCGGCCCAACGGAAGCGGAACCCGCAGGTCATCTGGTCGCCCGGCGTGCCGCGGGGCTGGAGGATCGCCGAGGTGTGTTTCTGCCGCCAGGTGCCGGCCAGTTCGCCGCCGGTGGCGGCCGAGTGGACGAACACGCGATAGGCGCCGCCGCCCAAGGCGTAATCGGCGTCGCGATCGGTGAACAGTTCAAGTTTCGTGTCCTCATGAGGCGTCATCACCAGGTGCGGCCCGCTGCCGTCCACCGGCAGCCAGAAGAGGAACGACCCGTGGCCGGAGATGAATGCGTGACGGAAGACCCGCCTCTCGAAGGTTTCTTCAGCGTCTTTCGTGTAGGCGTTGTTCATTCGCAGCGGCAGGGCCAGGTCGCCGATCTCAAGCGGCCCTTCAGTGGCGTTTTGCAGGCGGAGGGTCCAGTCGAGCGAGTCGTCCTTGAGAGAAAATGCTTCGGCCAGCACAACGTCCCGCACGCCGCCCGCGGCTTTCGACGGCATGGAATAAGTCACGTTCCATGTGCGGCCGTCCGCTTCCACCTTAACCTGGCGGACATCGGCCGAAGCCGCCGTGCGTTTGTCGCGCCACGGCCCGCCGGCCGCCCGGGCACGGATTTCCACTTCGCCCAACGACGCGCCGTCGAGGATGAAGTTCAGCCCGGGACTCTTGGGATTGGCCAGCCGCGTGATCCCGCCCCGCGCGGCATCGAACTTAACGTCGAACACATCGCTCGGGGGGAGAAGAGACAGAACCAGCGCGATGGAGACGAGGGATGGTGTCATCGCTTTGTGCAAGACCCTGACCGGGCATTCCATGGTTCATCAGATGCCGGCGACGCGCCGGCGTCTTCTGTTTCGGTTCGGCCCGGCGGTTCAAGATGCGCTGGCTTCGGCCGTAGTATACATCATCCGGCGTGACTCTGCCAAGCGTCGACGCTAACATCTGTCGTGACCCAGTAGTAATGTCCGGTCCAGACCCAGTAGAAATGTCCGCTTCTTGGGGGCTAAGGGAAGCGGATGAACAAGGACCGGATCGAGATGAGCCAGCAAGAGCGGGACCGGCTGAAGGTGATGGCACCGGTA
>JAPLMO010000332.1 GCA_026386995.1 Planctomycetota bacterium
AGTGGATGCCCAGGAGGCCCGTGCACCCGTACTTGAGGGCGTCGGCGGCGTCCTTCCTCATGCGGCCGGCCCAGAGTTGGACGGAGCAGAGGTTCGGGTCGTCCTCCATCCACGGGATGGCCCACTTGGGGCGGCCCTCGATCTTCGCGAAGCCCGGCTCGACGGGGGTCTTGCCGACCTGCCGGTTGATGCAACTCATCGGCATGTCTTTGGGGAGCGTCTTGTCGAAGAGCGCCCGGTTGTTCTGTGGCCCCAGGACCCAGCCGCACGTGGCCAGCGTGAACGGCGCCTGAACCTTTTTGGCGGCGGCGATGGCGGCCGCCAGGTCGTCGAGGGTCGCCTGTACCTGCTCGGGCTTGGCGTCGCCCCAGGTCCAGCCCTCGGGCGTCCAGAACCAGTAATAGTCGGCCCTGTAGACTTGCGCGATGCGCTTGAAGATCCCCTCGTAGAGTTCCTGGACGACGGCGTTGTCCTTGGGGTCCTTGCCGAGGGCCTTCAGGCGCTCCTGGACGGCCTTGGGGATCGTCAGCGGCGTCTCGGTGCCGACGCACGTCTTGACGCCCAGGCGGCGGGCGTGCTTGAAGGCCTCGGCAAGCATGGCGCCGCTGCGGTCGAAGAGTTCGTTGGAGACCTCGGGCGTCTGCGGCTGCGGGCAGAAGCCTTGCATCACGTCGGCGCCGAAGTCATCGCGGTCGAAGAGGCCGGCCGCGCCGAACGAGAACTCGCTGGTCTTCTTCGCGTTGTAGCCCCAGTTGCCGCGAAGGGTGTTCTGCCAACTGGAGGGGTACGAGAACTTGACCTTCGCCCTCTCGCCGATGTCCTGCGCGAGGCCGATCCAGACGCTCGGCTCGGCGTTCGGGTTGCCCTCGGGGTACGTGTGCAGACCCAGGAAGTTCATCCGCAGTTTGACGAGTTGCGAGATGTAGGCCTTGTAGTCGTCGAGGTCCCACCAGTCGGGCCCCTCGGGGAAATCATGGAACGGCTGGATGCCGCGCGTCTCGAAGAGCGGCTTGCCGCGCTCGTCCAAGTCGGGCAGGGCGAAGGGTATCTTCGCGTCGGGCACAACGTCGCCCTCAAGGTAGAACCGCACGCCGAGGTGCTCGGCGAAGCGGTAGGCGGCGAAGAGCGTGGCGGTGGGGCTGGCGCCGCCGGCCATGAGCACGCGGCGGTTGCCCTGTCGGGTCGTCTGAAGCACGTACGTTTCGGGGGGCAGGGGAGCGGCATCCTTAACGGTCCGCAGGACGTTCACCAGTATCAGGTCGCCCTTTTCGGGCGGGGCGCCGGCCGTCTCGATGATCGGCAGAAGTTGGCCAGTGCGCAGGTAGATGTACCGCCGCACTTCCTTGGCCGCCAGCGCCTCGGCGTACGATGCGCCCTTGGGCACGACGATCGTGCAGGGCGGGGCGTCAGCCGCGGGCCGCGCGGCCTCGGCGGTACATCCGGCGGCGCAGGCGGCCAGGGCGGCTGATGCAAGAGCGACAAGGGCGAAGTGTTTCATGGCGTTCTCCTCGAACTCTTGGTGGTCGCCGCGGCGACCCCCCTACAGGTCTCATCGCGGCGGGTACGGAGACCCGCCGCGCAAAGATTGTGATGTTCAGGCGCGCGGCGGGCGCAGAGACCCGAGGCGCTGAAGGTGGGTGCAGAGCACCCACCCTACGTGCTGCGTTTTTTCTTGCTCACCACGTCGATCAGCACGGCCACCAGCAGGGTCGCCCCGATGATGAACGTGTTCCAGTAAATATCAACGTGGAAGATATTGATCGCCGTGACGATGATTGCCATCAAGAGCGACCCCAGGAGCGCCCCGAGGACGGTGCCCTCGCCGCCCTGGAGGCTCGCGCCGCCGATGATCACCGCCGTAATCACCTGGAGTTCCAGGTTCTTGCCGAGGGTGACCGAGACGTTGCCGAATCGCGACGCCGTGATCATGCCGGCGACGGCGGCCAGCACGGCCGTCAGGACGTAATTGAAGATCTTCATCCGGTTGACGTTGATGCCCGACAGGATGGCCGCCTTCTCGCTGCCGCCGATGTAATAATTCTGGCGCAGGAACCGAGACTTCCTGAGGAGCAGGTCTCCGATGGCAACCAGGACCAGGCAGATCAGAATCGGGTGCTGCACGCCAAGCACCGTGCCCTGGCCGATCCACTTGAACGCGTCCGGCAACCCCGAAACGTTCTTGCCCTGCGTGATGATCTCCAGAAGGCCGCGGACCACCCCCATCATGCCCAGCGTCGTGATGAACGGGTTGATTCCAACGCGGGCGATCAACAGGCCGTTCGTCAGGCCCACCGCCGCGCCAACGCCGAGGCCCAGGAGAACGCCTGCGACCACCGGCACGCCGCTGACCATGGCCAGCCCCGCCACGGCGGCGGCCAGGCCGGCCGTGGACCCGACCGACAGGTCGAACCCGCCGGAGATCAGGAGGATCGTCATGCCGATGGCCACGATCGCCTGGAACGACAGCGCCAACAAGACGGCGTACAGGTTGTCCAGCGTCATGGATTCTGGGGACGCGATGGCAACGCCGCCCACGGCCGCCAGCAGGATGACGACCAGCACGAACTCGCGCTGGTCCACGAGTTTGCGTGCGAGGCTTGGCTTGGCTGTGCTAAGTTCCAGTTCGGCCATGACGACTCCAATCGTTAGCGCGGCAGGTCAGGAACGTGTCTGGCGCCGGCGCCGCGGTGTGGCACGGCTGGCTTGTCCAGCCGTGGCAGAAGGCCCGCAACCTTTCCCACGGCTGGACAAGCCAGCCGTGCCACACCCGCTACGTTGTAGCATTACTCGCTCGGGCACTCCTGACCGACACCCGTGGCGCAGGCGATGACGTTCTCCTCCGTTGCCTCGCGGCGGTCAAACTCGCCCGCGATGCGGCCCTGGCGCATGACCAGAACGCGGTCCGCCAGCCCCAGGACCTCCAGGAGGTCCGACGAGATGAGGATGATCCCCACGCCGTCGGCCGCCAGTTGCCTCAGCAGGCGGTAGAT
>JAPLMO010000050.1 GCA_026386995.1 Planctomycetota bacterium
AGGCGCAGGTTGAACTGACGCCGCTGCCCGAGCCCGCCACGCTGTCGCTACTGGCCCTGGGCGGGTTGGCGATGCTGCGGCGAAGATGCCGGTAGGCACTTGACCGCTGGAAAGAAGCATGGCCGCGTGGGTTACTCGCCCGCGCGTACGAGCAGGCAGACGGCCGGCCCTGAGCCGCAGCAACTACCCCTCGTCCGCTAACCTGATTATAGAGTGCGGACCCTGAAGATTGGTGCGGTGGGGAAAAAATAGGGGGGCCGCCCCTGGGGGGCGGTGAATCTCCACACACGTCGCCGCATAGAGCATCGACGTTTCCGCTCCGGCAAGGTGATGGAGTTCACACGTTCGCCACAGTAGCCCACCCCGCAGGGGCCGTCAACGCGCATGCGGCAAGTAGGGTCTGGACGCGCTCTGCCAAAAACGCTATGATTCGGGCGTCGGTTTTGCTGAAGCCGCCCGAAAGGTCGGATGGTGATGAGTACGGCGATACCACTCGTTGTGCCCGTGGCCACTGCTCTGGATTCCAGCGTCCTGGTCCTGAACCGCCTGTTCATGGCCGTGCGTGTTGTGCGCGCCCGTCACGCCTTCGTGATGCTGTGGAAAGAGATCGCGGAGGTGGTGTCGGTGGAGGACGAGTCGTTCGCGTGCTACGATTTTTCGTCGTGGGCCGAGGTGTCGGCCCTGCGCAAACAGTTCCAGCCGGCCGCGCATGACTGGGTCCGCACGGTGCGTTTCGACCTGGCCGTGCCGAAGGTTATCCGCCTGCTGACGTACGACCGCCTGCCGAAGACGCGGGTTCGCCTGAACCGCCGCAACCTCTTCGCCCGCGACGGCAACCGGTGCCAGTATTGCGGCAAGAAGTTCAAGACGACGGAACTGTCGATCGACCACGTCCTTCCGCGCAGCCGCGGCGGGCGGACCGTCTGGCCCAACGTGGTCTGCGCGTGCATGAAGTGCAACGTGCGCAAGGGCGGCCGCACGCCGCAAGAGGCCGGCATGGTGCTGGTGCATGCACCTGTCCAGCCGCGCTTCAGCCCCGTCATCACCCTCCACGCGGGCAACGAGAAGTACCGGTCGTGGAAACAGTTCCTGGATTCCGCGTACTGGCACGTCGAATTGCGCGATTGACGCCGCAAAACCGCGCGGGCTGTCTGTTTTCGCATCGATTCTCTCGCGCGTCGCGCAATGAACCCGGCGACTTTCAGCGATTTCGCATCGCGTAACCCCCACCCGGACAAGGACTTACAACCGCTCTTCCGCAAGACGGCCCGAATTCCTTGACAGGCCCCCGCAAATGTTTAGGGTTAAGCACGTAGTCGGAAGTTGAACCTGACATAAGGCCAGGCGACTCTCGGGGCGGCGGGCGCGGCTCGTCGCCACGTCGGAGGCTCGGGCTGCGGCGGACAGGGGCGTGCGCCGCGAGCCCCTGGCCTCCGGCGGATGGAGCGCCTGCACAACCATAGCGATTGTATTTGGTCGCTGCCATAGACACTATATAGGCTCGCGCCGTCTCTCGGCGTCGGATTGCAGGCCCTTTCGTAGTCCTGGTGCAGTTCCGGCCCCGGGCTGCGCACAAAATCCATTTCCTCGATTTGCTTTTCCTCCAAATTGCTGTATACTGCTAGTGGCAGGGAATACCACTTTTCTGCCAATGCACCCGGGGAGTGGTAACAGCAGTTTAGTGCGGATGCAGTACAAGCGGCTGTCCCTACAATCGCCACAGACGGGGGTCTGCGGTCTGTAGGTACGCCGGGGGAGTATGGCAATGGCAAAGCGCGCGCATAGAGTCTGTACGTTCCTGGCGGCAATCCTTGGCTTTCTGGCGGTCACCTCTGCCGCATGGGCTGCGCCCTATGCCGGCATGATCTCCGCGGCAGCCGTGGATATTCCGGGCTTCTTGTCACCGGCGGCGCCCGCCAAGGAGACGGCCAATCTTCAGTTGACATGCCCGTCTCGGACCGAAGATAGGCCAAGCCTGAGCATCAGCGCGGCAGATGCGGACACCCTGCGGCTACCGACCAACAGGGTCATGTACGCCCTCGGCACCTCTGACGCCGAGATGAAACCGGTGACGCCGATGGGGTCGGCATTTCCGGCCGTCAAGGGCCTCGTGGGTTCCGACCAGGACGAGCGGGCAGTCCCGCTAGGCAGCACGTCCATGATGGGGCTGAATCCGGGCGGTTTCGGCCGCGTGATGAGCGGCCGGCCCCTGGGCAAGATGGATACCTGGAGCGCGGCCGCCGAGACGTCGATCAGTTACGTTCGGCCGCACATCAACGCCCAGATGGTGGTGGCGCTGGAGTTCCCGGGTACGCATCGTCCAGCGGACTTTGAGGGCCTGGGCATTCAGCCGCGAGCCTACCTCGACATCGAACACTTCTCACGGGTTGACGCGGCCGACATCGGCTCGAATTCAGACCGTTTCGGCCGGCGCCAAGCGCCGCCCCCGAACAATGAGCCGGAAACGGCCGTGGCGGTCGGCCTCGACCTGGGGATCCTGCCCACGTTCCTGTCGCAGATGGGCGTCAGCGTTTCGCTGGTGGCCACGCACGGCCAGGAAACCGGCGAAACGCGGGTCGCACTGGTCGGCACGACGGAACTGCCCGTCGACTGGCGCCCGCACGAGCGGCCGGTCCAGCACCCGACGGGGTTCGCGCGAGATCCGATCGAGAGTTACGAGAGCCATGTGGACCAAAACTACGGCTCGGGCGGCGTTCCATCCAGCAATAATCCGATCGGTGCCGGCGGCGGAGGCGGCGGGGGCGGCGGGCCCATCCCCATTACGCCCACACCCCCGGTCCCCGAACCCGCCACGCTGACCCTCTTGGGCAGCGCACTGGTGGCGGCCCTGGCCGGACGCAGACTACGCGGCAAGTAACCCCTTCAATCCATCCACCGACCGGCAGCCGGGAGGTGGATTCTCTGCGCGCATCCGAAGCAGCGCCTTTTAGGCCACTCAGTTTCGGGCGCTCATTCGGCCCAAGCAGGGTGGCATGCCCACGTAAACGGCGGCGTGGGCATGTCACCCTGCCCGGGCTCGATAGACGCCCGAGACTGTGGGGATACCTTTTTCGTCCAGAAAATGTTTCCTGTCCGCAGCGGCTCTGTTACAATGGCGCAGGTTCAGCCGTCCGGCAGCGCGGGCGCAGAGGCGGGAAAGCCGCAGGGCGTATGCGTAAATCGGGCCCCACTCATAGCGTCTAGGACGCACAAGTGAGGCCCTTGCGCTGGGATGGGCTGAGTCAAACAACAATGCTGGTGAACCATAAACCAAAAATCAACGTTGTCAAGGAAAAAAAGGCCGAAAAAATCCCGTCACCCGTGCCGATAACTCCGCGGGCGGCGGGCCGCGGAATCAGGAACTCGCTCGAACTTCAGTTGAAAGGAGTGGCCGCATGACCAGGCTTTGGGGCGGTGGGCAGATCGGCAAGGAACTTCCACGGCCGCAGTGGACCGTGGTGCTGCTGTGGATTCTGGGCATCATCCTCTGGATCGTTTGCACCATGGCGATCCTGGTTTCCACCATCATCACGCCGCCGGAGACCGCCGCACAGTTCCTGATGAACCGGGGCGTCCTGGTGTTCCTGGGCCTGATAAGCGGGGCCTTTGCGATCGGCATGGCACTGGTGGTCAAGTACACGTTCAGCGCGGCGGTCAGCGCAAAACTCATGGAGCGGCTGCTGCGCGACGCCCTCCAGAAGCGAGGCGAGGGCGGGCCGACCGCCTCGGAACTCGGCGGCGCATCGCACGAGGAGGTCGTCAGCATCCTGTCGGAGATCATGGAGAACACCCTCCTGGACGACTCCGAGAAGGCCACCAAGCGCGACGTGGCCAAGAAGCACCGCCAGCAGGCGATGCGCCGGGAGGTCGAGGCACTCATCAAGGTCGGCAAGTACCGCGACGCCCGCGAGCGACTCGAAGAGTTCCGCCTCCGCTATCCCGACAACGACGCCGTCCCGCAGATGGAGGCCCAACTGTCGGAGGCTCTCCGGCAGCACGAGCATTCCGAGATCACCAACGTCACCGAACAGGTCCAGCGCTACATGGGCCTCGGCCTCTGGGAACGCGCGATGGAACTGGCGCGCGGCCTGGCCGAGCAGTTCCCCGAAAACCCCGAGGCGGCCCACCTGCCCGAGACCGTACATATCGAGCAGGCCGCCAACAGTCGACAGGAGCAGCAGCGCCTCTTCCGTGAGGTCGAGCATCTCGTGGGCCGCAAGCATTGGCGGCAGGCCCTGCGGGCGGCCGAGACCCTCATGGAAAACCATCCGGAAAGCCCCGAGACACAGAGCCTCAAGGTCCAGATCGAGGACCTCCGCCGAAACGCCGCCATCGAGGAACGCAAGGAGTGGGAGGCCCGCATCGCTGACCATGTCCAGACCGGACGCCATCGCGAGGCCTACGCCCTGGCCATTGAACTGATGGACAAGTACCCAGATTCGCCGCAGGCCAAGGACATCCAGAGGAACCTGGACCAAATGAAGGCACGGGCGGGCATTACGCGGTGACGGCTTCGACCTCTGCTCTCTGCAATTTGTAATCTGAAATCTGGAATCTCAAATTCCAGATTCCAGATGGCAGATTCAACTCCGGCGCGGCGGGGCTCCGGGGCCTGTTGTCCAATTGGCGTTCATGTAGGGTGGGTGTTCTGCACCCACCATTTTCACGCGAGAAAAACGGCATTGGTGGGTGCAGAGCACCCACCCTACATATTGGGCAACAGGCCCTCCGGCCCCGTCGCGTTATCACTGCGCCTCAGCATCGTATCCAAGCACCGCCCTGCGCCACTATGCCTTCGCGCCGCGATCTTCTTGCGCGTTGGCGTCGCCACGCCTCTTCGGCGGCGGCACGGGGTCGTAGCCGCTCCGCCCAAGGGGGTTACAGCGCAGGATCCGCCACGCCGCCAGCACCGATCCGCGCAGGACCCCGTGCACCCGCAACGCCTCCGCGGCGTACTGGCTGCACGACGGCGCAAACCGGCAGCGATTGCCCAGAAGCGGGCTGACGAACTTCTGGTAGAGGCGAATCGGAAGGATCAGCACTTCGGCCACCCATCGCCCCACAGCGCGAATTGCATCGCCCACGATCACCCTGGCACCTGCGGCCCTTCCCAATCGCCCCCGCCCGGGTGGCATGGTCACGCTGTTGCGTGACCATGCTCTC
>JAPLMO010000214.1 GCA_026386995.1 Planctomycetota bacterium
AGGAAGTCGTTCACATGGCCGACCTGGCGGGCGTGGACGTGGCCTTCGAGCCCGAGCCGGGCCAGTTCATCGAGACCACGGCGCAACTCAAGGGTCTGATCGACGAGGTCGACCATCCGCGCTTCGGCGCTAACGTCGACGTGGGCCATGCGTGGTGCGCGGGCGACGACCCGGCCGAGGCCGTGCGTATCCTCGGGCGGCAGGTCAAGCACCTGCACCTGGAGGACATCAAGGACCGTCGGCACTTTCACCTTATCCCGGGCCTGGGGGAGATTGATTTCCGGGCCATCGCCAGGGCGCTCGACGAAATCGGCTACGCGGGCGCCGCGGCGGTTGAGTTGTACACCTATCCGAACGAGCCCGACCGGGCCGCGAAGGAATCCTACGCGGCGCTGGCGCCGCTGTTTGTGGAGTGATCCTGGTGCGCCGCGCGGCGGGTCTCCGTACCCGCCGCGCAAAGTTGGAATGATTCTTTTTGCGGTTCTGCCTAGACCGTGTCCTCGGCCTCGGGGGTGGGTTCCGCCTCGTCGTCGCTGACGATGCGGCTGCGTCCGCCCTGCTTGGCGGCATACATGGCCTGGTCGGCGATGGAAAGGCCGCTGGCCAGTCGCTCGCCGCCGCACGTCACGGGCCGCTCCTGCGTGCGTTCCAGAAGCCGCTGCGCCAGCCGCCGGGCCTGCAGGGCGGAGGTGTCCGGCAGGACGACGAGGAACTCGTCGCCGCCGGTCCAGCGGCAGGGCACGTCGACGGCGCGGACGGTCTCGGCGATCACGGCGGCCACACTTCTGAGGACGGCGTCACCGGCGTCGTGGCCGTAGTGGTCGTTGATCATCTTGAGGTGGTCGACATCCATCATCAGGATCGTCAGGTTGGAGCCGTATCGGCGGCTGCGGTCGATCTCGTGGGCGAGGGCCTCTTCGGTGGCCCGGCGGTTCGCCAGGTTGGTCAGGGGATCGGTCTTGGCGCGGCGTTCCATTTCCTGATAGAGTTCGACGTTGTAGATGCCTGCGCCGATGAGTTCGGCGATCTGCTCGATGACCGGCAGGTCGAGCGTCTCGTCGAAGCGGCCGCCGCCCCGCTTGTCGGCCAGGTTGAGGACCCCGCGGACGCGCCCGCCGCCTTTGAGGGGCACGATGATGCAGGACTTGGTGTCGTACTGTTCCTGAAATTCGCGGACGAGGACGACGTCGGCCGATCTCTCGAACTCTCCGAACTCGCCGATGACGAGGAGTTCGCCGCGGCGGACGGCCACGGCCATGGGGCTCTGCGGGTTCTCGCTCAGGTCCACGCGCTCGGCAATCGGGCGGCCGTGCGAGTGGGCCTGCAGGACCAGCCTGTCCGCGGCGGAATCGTACAGGTACAGACTGGCGCGGGCCGCCTCGACGAGGGCCGGGAGACGCTCGATCGAGACCCGCACGATCTTCTCGAAGTCGAGCGTGTTGACCTCGCGCGACAGACGTGCCACGCGGTGGATGCGATCCAGGACCTGCTGGAGGCGCTGCTGGCGCTGGTGCGACGCCTGGACCTCGGCTTCCATCGCTGCCAGGCGCGACGCCAGCCGCTCGTTGGCCTGGGCGAGGGCTTCGACGCGGCGGCCCATCTCCTCCAGGGCGGCGGTGCGGCGGATGTTGTGCTCCCACGTGGCCAGACGCTGCGTCAGGATCCCCGGTGTCGTCGGCGTCGCGAGGATGTCATAGGCGCGGGCGATGCGGA
>JAPLMO010000031.1 GCA_026386995.1 Planctomycetota bacterium
CCATAGAATGGCGCTAACTTAAGGCGCAAGTCCTTTTATTCACTGCGTTCACGTCTCCGCACTCCTTGTGTTGTTGCATTGAGGATTTGCGTTGAGAGTTCACGCATTTCCGTCAGGAGTCCTTCGAGGAAGCGGTTGTTATCGATGGCTTTCTGGAATGCCTTTATCTGGGCGGCGGAGAGGTTTACGGTCACGGTTTTTGCATTGCGTTTGAAGGTCCATTGGTAGTAAGGGCCGATGGTCTTTGGCCTGCCCGCATTATGGGGGTCTTCTTTGGTGATGGTGCGCTCGGTGATAGTGCCTTGCGCGATGGGACCGATCTTGGCTAGGTGCCCGGCCAAACGCTCGTAGCGTTTCTTGAGTGTGTGAACGCGGTCTTTGTCGTGCATGGTTCTTCCTCTGATTTTTCCCTTGCATTATGCCACGTTGTATGCAACAAGTATATATACTTGTTCAACAGCGATGCAAGGAGGAGCTCATGAGAAAAGGACGCAATGCGTTGAGGGTAAAAGCACGCCATTGGAAAACGGCGGGCATGAAAGACGTGTTGGGGGCGTTTGAGCCTTGGCTCGATGGGGCGGCAGGCTTCGGCAAAGCGGCGCGCGAGCGCCTGTTTTCCCCGTCGCGGGTGTTCTGGATGTTTCTTTCGCAGGTGCTTTCGCCGGACGGCTCGTGCCGAGAGGCATTGCAGAAGTTCCTCGCGTGGCTGGCGCTCACGGAGGGAAAGGAGGTTTCGTCCAATACGGCCGCCTACTGCAAAGCGCGGATACGGTTGCCGATAAAGGCCATACAAGAGGCGCAAGACCGCGTGGCGCGCAAGATACAGCAGTCACCTTTGGCCCACAGCCGGTGGCAGGGACGCCGCGTCAAAGTCGTTGACGGTTCGGGGATCTCCATGCCGGACACGCCCCAAAACCAGGCGAAATACCCGCAATCCAGCAAGCGCAAACCCGGATGTGGCTTCCCCGAAATGCGCATCGCCGCCCTGTTCTGCTTGGCCACGGGCGTGCTGCTGCACTGCGCCCAAGCGTCGCGCTATATCTCGGAACGGGCCTTATTCCGGCAATTGTGGACCTATTTCGAATCGGGCGACGTCGCGCTGGCGGACCGCGGATTTTGCGGCTTTGCCGAATTCTTCTTCTTGCTGCAACTCGGCGTCGATTCGGTCATGCGCCTGCATCAACGGCGCAGCGTAGGCGTCCGTCTCGTCAAACAGTTCGGCCCCGGCGATGCGCTTGTGCTATGGACAAAAATGAAACCCTGCCCCAGAGGCTTTACCAAAGAACAATGGGCCGCCGTCCCTGACACGTTACTGGTGCGCCATATAACGTTCACCGTGGACATCCCAGGATTTCGAAGTCAACGCATCACCGTCGCCACCACCCTTACCGACCCCCGGAAATTTCCCGCAGCCGCCTTCGCCGAACTCTACCGCCGCCGATGGAACATTGAGCTCTACTTGAGAGACATCAAGATCTCGCTCGGTATGGACATCCTGCGATGCCTCACGCCCGAAATGGTCGAAAAAGAACTTGCCATGCACCTCATCGCCTACAACCTCATCCGCGCCACCATGCTGCAGGCCGCGCACGCAACGCAACGGGAACTCGATCGCATCAGCTTCAAAGGAACGTGTCAGACGCTTCGAGAATGGGCCACCGTATTGGCCATCGCGCGACCCCGTCAGCGCGACGCGCTTCGTGCGGCCATGCTCTCGGCCATTGGCAGAGCGCCTATTCCAGCCAGACCCAACCGAACCGAACCCAGGGCCAGAAAACGAAGGCCCAAGAACTACCAGCTGCTGAACAAACCACGGCACGAGTTCAACGAAATCCACCATCGGAACAGGTATGCAAAAAGACCTTAAGTTAGCGCCATTCGATCTCGCCGGATTTCCTGATGAACGCCGCCTTGAGCGTATCGGTACCAAATCCTGAATCGGCTTCGCCGATCTGATTTGCCACAATCAGATCGAGGTTCTTTCTCTTCAGTTTGGCGGATGCATTTGCGAGGAGGTCGTTGGTTTCCGCGGAAAAGCCTACCACGATCTGGCCTTCTCTCTTGTGGGCGCTCACTTCGGCCAAGATGTCCGGGTTCTCGATCAGCTTGAGCACGAGCGGCTCGCCTTTCCGCTTGAGTTTCTGGCACGCCGCCTGGTCGACGCGGTAATCGGCTACGGCCGCGGCGCCGATGATGATGTCGGCGTCCTGCGCGCGTGATATCACGGCCTCGGCCATTTGCGAGGCCGTTTCGACCGGGATCACCTCCGCTCCGTACGGCATCGGCGTTTCCGCGGGGCCGCTTACGACCGTCACCGCGGCGCCGCGAACGAGGGCCTCGATGGCGATGGCGCGTCCCATTTTCCCAGACGAGCGGTTACCGATGAATCGGGCCGGATCGATGGGTTCGCGGTTGCCGCCGCTTGTGATCAAGACGCGTTTGCCGGCCAGATCGCGGTTCCCTGAAATGAGGGGCAGCGCGGCCTCGACGACAATCATGGGATCTATCATGCGTCCCACGCCGATGGCGCCGCACGCCAGCCGGCCCGTGCCGGGTCCCACGAAATGACATCCCCGCGCGCGCAGGGCTTCGATGTTTGCCTGGGTGGCGGGGTGGTTGTACATGTCGGTGTTCATCGCAGGCGCGAACAGCACCGGAGCACGGGTCGCCAGCAGAGTCGTGCTCAGCCAGTCGTCCGCGATGCCGCAGGCGGCTTTGGCGATCACGTTTGCGGTCGCGGGCGCGATCAGAAACAGGGCGGCGCGGTTCGCCACCGCAATATGCTCCACCTCCGGGTTCTGAAGCGGAGCAAACATCTCGACGATGGCCCGCTGGCCCGTGATCGCTTCCAGGCTGGCCGGCCCGACAAGCTGCTGGGCGGACCTAGTCAGCACGGGGATCACGCGAACGCCCAACTCGACCAGCCGCGACGCAATCTCACAGGCCTTGTATGCCGCGATCGACCCCGTGACCCCCAGGACCACCTCTCTATTCGAGATAATCCTCCTCATCGAGATCACCCAGCTTGTACGACACCTTGCCGTCGAGGACCTCCTCGAGGGCGATGATGGTCGGTTTCTTCGAGTGCGTCGCGATGAGTGGCCGCGACTCCGTGCGGGCAATCTGGTTTGCCCGCCGCGCACTAATCAGCACCAGCCGGTAAAGGCTGTCGACCTTCCCATGAAAGTCTTCCACGGAATAATGCTTCATTCGTAACTCCTTATCCCATCTTTCAATGCCGGTTCCGGCATCGTTCGGCTCGGATGATGGCCTGCATGTCCGCGACGGCGTCATCCAGCTTATCGTTAACAATCACGTAGT
>JAPLMO010000405.1 GCA_026386995.1 Planctomycetota bacterium
AGGTCGCCCGCCTTCTCTTCGCCGCGCGCGCCCAGGATCTTGGCGGCGGCCTCCCATGCCTTCCTTGCGTCTTCCTGGCGGCTGAGGCGCCAGTAGGCGTCGCCCAGGTGGTCCCAGAGAACGGCGTCGAGGTCGGGGGCCGCCTTTGTGGCGTCCTGGAGCATGCGGACGGCCTCTTCAAACTTGCCCCCTTTATACATAACCCAGCCCAGGCTGTCGAGATAGGCGGGGCTTTCCGGGCTCGACTTGAGGGCCGCGCGGATCAACTGCTCGGCCTTGTCGAGGTTCCTGCCGCGGTCGGCCCACATGTATCCGAGGTCGTTGTTGGACGGGGCGTGGTCGGGCTTCTTCTGGAGGATGCGCTGGAGTTCCTGCTCGGCGGCGGCCAGGTCGCCCATCTCGGAATAGACGCCGGCCAGGGCGTACCGCCACTCGATGTTCTCCGGGTTGGCGGCCAGGGCGGTCTTGAGTTCGGTGGCGGCGTCGTTGAACTTCTTCTGGCCGGCCAAGGCCAGCGCCAGCAGCAGCCGCACGTCGTGGGCCTCCGGGCGATCGGCCAGCATGCCGCGCGCCAGTTTCTCGGCCTCGTCAAACCTCTTCTGCCTGTAGCGGACTTCGGCCCGGATGGCCCGCGCGGCCAATGAATCGGCCTCGATGGCCAGCGCCTCGCCGGCGGCCTCGTCGGCCGCCTCCAGGTCGCCTTTCTGAAGACCGACCGCCGCCAACTGAATGTAGCCTTGCGCCTCTTTCGGGAACCGGGCCAGGAGGCTCTTGAGTTCCTTTTCGGCTTCGGCCAACTCGCCCGTCCGTGCCAGAAGGCCGGCCAGCAGATACCGCGTGGGCTTGTCGTCGGGCGCGGTCTGCCGCGCGATGCGGTACTGGACCATGGCCTCGCCGGGGCGGTCCAGGTACTCCAGGAGCATGCCCATCTTGCGGTGGAAGACCGGGATGTCCAGGCCGGCCTTGAAGGCGGCTTCGTAGACGGCCAGGGCGTCGGCGGGGCGCTGGGCATCGATGAGCAGGTCCGCCTTGCGCGAGTAGGCGATGGCGGCCTTGGGCTGGCGCAGAAGGGCCTTTTCGTAGAGCGCGATGGCGTCGTCGCGGCGCTTGGCCGTTTCGGCCAGCATGCCGACGAGGATGAACGCGCCGTAGTTCTTCTTGTCGTCCGTCACCAGCCGCAGGGCCTCCTGGTAGACCGCCGCGGGGTCCTTCAGCCCCTCGATCAGTTGTGCGCCGCGGACGAGGATGGCGGCGTCGGCCGGGGCGCCCGAGATGGCGACCGCCAGGGCCTCGATGGCCTCGACGGGCCGGTTGGCCTGGACCTGAAGTTCGGCCAGTTTCAGGGCGGCGGCGACGCTCGGCCCCTGCGAGGCATCCGTCCCGACGCTCAGTTCGCCGTACAGCCGCGCGGCGTCGTCCTTGCGTCCGAACGATTCATAGAACCCGGCCAGTTGGAAGGCGAGCATGCGGTTGTCGGGCGACTTCTTGTGGGCGGCCTCGAGGTCGGCTACGACGCCCTCGGGGTTGCCCTCGGCGCGGTAGACCTCGGCGAGGCGCTGGTAGCCCTCGGAACTGTCCGGCCGCGCGTCCATCGCTCTGCGGGCCACCTCGCGTGCGGCGGAAAAGTTCTTCTGCTGAACGTAGGCGTGGCACAGATGGCCGAGCACTTCGTAGTGGTCGGGCCGCGCGGCAAGGATTTCCTTCAGCAGCGTCACGGCCTTCTCGTTGTCGCCGCGCAGCAGGTAGAGGCGGCCGAGGGTCTCCTTCACCTGCAACTGGCCGCGGTAGATCATGAAGAGTTCGGCGTAGCGCTGGAAGTAGGCCTGCGGCTCGCGGATCTCCTCGATCAGGGCCTCGTAGCGGGCGATGGCGCCGTCGACGTCGCCGAGTTCGTTCGACACCTGGGCCAGGTGATACGAGCCGAGGATGAGGAAAGCGGTGCCCCTGGACGCGACGGCCACGAGTTTGGTCAGAAGGTCGCGGGCGAACTTCAGGTTGCCGGCGTTGCGGGCGACGCGGGCGCGGTAGTACAGCGCCGCGGGATCGTCCGGCGCCAGTTTCAGGGCCTTGTCGAGCGCCTTGGTGGCTTCGGGAACGTTGCCGGCGTCGTAAAGCGAGAGGCCGAGGTAAAGCCAGACGTAACTGACGCCGGGCGCCAGTTCGGCCGCCTGCTTGAACTCCTTGGCCGCCAGGGCATGCCCGCCGGAGACCGCCAGGAGGCGTCCGCGGACATAGTGGCGAAGCGACTGGGCGATGAGGTCCGGGCCGGGAACCTCCGGGGCGGGCGTCTCGGCGGCACAGGAGCGCGGGCCGGGATTGGCCGCCGCCGGGGCAGGCGCCGGCGCTTCTTCGGCCGCCGAGGCCGCCGCGGCCGTGACCAGCAGGACGGCCGCCAGGATTTCAGCCCACAGGATTCGCATGAGCGTGCCTCTTACCGCCACCCGCTCCGTACGTGTTTAGCGCTGTCATTCTGAGGCCCCGTTTACGGGGCCGAAGAATCTCGCCGTTCGTGCGGCCGAGATTCTTCACTCGCTCTCGCTCGCTCAGAATGACAATTCTTGCCTAGCACGCTAAACATGTGCCCCGCTCCAGTATACTCAGTGAACGACCTTGTTCAGGGGATACACGATTATTCCGGTCGCCCCGGCTCGTTTCAACTGGGGAACGAGTTCGCGTTCCGTGGCGGCGGGGAGGATGACCTCGACGGCAACCCATCCGCCCTCGGCCAGGCCGCTGATGGTCGGGCTGCGTTCGGCGGGGAGGATTTTCTTGATGCGGTTGTTCCAGTCGTCGAGTTTGACGTTCATCTTCAGGCCGACCATTTCCTTGGCGTTGATCGCCCCCTGGATGAGCATCGCCAGGTTCTCGACCTTAGCCCGTTTCCACAGGTCCTTCCACGCGGCATGGTTGGCGATCAGTTGCGTGTTGGATGGCATGACGGTATCGATGATGCGGAGCCGATGAGCCCGCAGGCTGCTTCCGGTCTCGGTCACGTCGACGATGGCGTCAACGCCGCGTGCCTTGACGGCTTCGGCGTCCAGGTCTGCGGCGTCCGCCGCCTCCCCCGTGGCCTGCTCAAGTGCAGGCTTGATCTCTGTCGCGCCCCACGAGAACTCGACCTTGACGCCCTTGACGCCTTTTTCCTTGAAGTACTTTTCCGTGACCTTCACCAGTTCGGTGACGACCCGGCCGCCCGCGAGGTCCTCGGGTTTCTTGACGCTGCTTCCCTCGGGGACCGCGAGGATCCAGCGCACCCTGGCCATGCTCGCCTTGGCGTAGATCAAGTCGCAGACCACGTGGACCTTCGAGGCGTTCTCGGCGATCCAGTCCTGGCCCGTCAGGCCGGCGTCCAGGGCCCCCAGTTCGACGTAACGGCTCATTTCCTGGGCGCGGAGCATGATGATCTCGATTTCGGGGTCGTCTATGCGCGGCTCGTAGGACCGCTCGGAGACGCGGATCTCATAGCCGGCCCGGGCCATGAGGTCCAGAGTGGCCTTTTCGAGGCTTCCCTTGGGCAGGCCCAGTTTCAGGACTTTCGGTGCTGGCGTCATGTGATGCCTCAGTTATATAGTATTTAGCGTAGAGCGCCGGGTGGCATGGTCACGCTGTTGCGTGACCATGCGCCTCGAACGGCGCCTGGCCCGTCACTGCGACATGGTCACGCAACAGCGTGACCATGCCACCCGGTTTTTTGCGTGCGGCGCCATTTCAGCGGCGCTTCTTGCCTTTGTTCTTACTTGTGCTCTTGGCTGCGCTCTTGGCGGGCTTCTTCGCCGGAGCGGATTTCTCAGGCGCGGCGGCCTCGGCCTTCTTGGCCCGGGCCTTGCCGCGCGGAGGCAACGTCGCCGACGGGCACATCCTGAAGACCGCGCACCCGACGCAAACGGACTGGGGTGCCGTGCATTGGTCTTCGGCCAGGCGTTTGATGGCCCAGTGCAACTCATACGCGCGGTTGGCCTTGACGGCCCGCTCAAGGAGGGCCTGCATCTCGGCCTCCGAGTGGCTCGACGGGTCGAGAACGCCCAGGCGGCCCAGCGTGCGCGCCACGTCCAGGTCGACCGGGAAGGCGTGGGCCCCCGTGCAGTCGCGGGTCAGGACGGCCGCAAGGAACGGACGCACGTCTTCCAGTTTCTCGAAGTACGCCCGGGCCTCGACCTTGCCCATTTCATGGAGAAAATCCCAGACCATGCTGTTGAACTGCTTGAAGACCTGGTCGAGGATGCGCGGCATGACGCGGGCCTTCTGGCCCGAGCGCGGGAAGTTGACGCCGAGGACCTCGCGAATCTCGCGGGGCCGGCTGACGCGGAGATCGTTTAAGTCGACGAAGTGGCGGCGGATGCGGCCCATGGCATGCTCCACCTGCTCGCTCGTGGCCTCTTCCGACAGGATCGTCCGCAGCGCGTGCTCCACGGGGTGGGTGATCGCCACGGGCGGCGGCGGACCGTAGCGGCGCCGCAGTGCCAGTCGGATTTTTTCAAGGCGTCTTACTTTGTCGGCAAAATGTGGCATGGTAAGACCTCACTCCTTCGGCTCATCCCCGCCCAGCCTCTCGTCCGGCGACGGTTCCGACAATTCACGGACCTCGCCCGGCCGCCGCGGGGCCTCGGGCCACGACGGCGCCGGCGGCTCGAGCGGGACCGGCGGCGATTCCTCCACTTCCGGCAACTCGGTCGCCGGTTCGATGCCGCGGCGGATTCGGTCCTCCCGGTTCGCCTCGTCCTCGGCCCGCGCCTTGGCTATAAGCGCGCCGAGGGCAACCGACCGCTTCACCGACTCGTCCACGTGGAACCGCAGGGTCGGGATGAACCGCAACGTCAGCGCCCCGGCCACTTTCTCCTGGATCCGCCCGTGCGCGTGGCGAATCGCCCGGAAACACTCTTCCTGCGCGCGCGGCTCGCCCATGATGGAGACGCGCACGTCGGCGAACCGGAGGTCGGGCGAAATGTCCACCCCGGTCACCGTCACCAGAGTCAGGCGCGGATCGTTCAGTCCCGTGACCAGTTCCTTGGAGACGACTTCCTGGATGACACTGGCCACCCGGAGGAGCCGCCTGCCCTTGGCGCCGCCGCTCATCAGAGTCCTCTATAGCATTTCGACTTCGTAATCCACCAACTGCCCCTCCGGCGCCCGCCGTACGAAGTCGACGACTTTCGCCAGCACCTCGTCCGCGAACTTCCGATCGTTGGTCGCCAGGGTGACGCCCAGGATAGCCGTCTGCCTCTGGTCCAGCGCATCGACTTCGCTGACGGAGACGTTAAAACCGTTACGAATACGGTCCTTCAGGCTACGGACGACGCGGCGTTTGTCCTTCAGGCTCTGGGCGTCGCGCACGAGGATTCGCATCTGGAGAACGCCAACCACCATCGCCATCGTGTTGGGCCGAACCTTCCTTCGAATCGTAGGCAACCATTGCTTATCTGGCCAGTGCCCTTCGAGCCTAACCCCGAGGTTACGCTCGGGGCTCGAAAACGCGCTGCCTTGCACTTTGAACTTTGAACCTTGAACTTTGCACTTTTCTTATTCAAGCGTTCGCGCGACCGACTCGGTCTCGAACGCCTCGATGCGGTCGCCCACCTTGATGTCGTCGTAGCCCGCCAGGTGGATGCCGCAATCCTGCCCTTCACGGACCTCGCGAACGTCGTCCTTGACGCGCTTCAGCGACTGGAGGCCGCCCGTAAAGACGATCCGCCCTTCACGGATGAGGCGCAC
>JAPLMO010000279.1 GCA_026386995.1 Planctomycetota bacterium
TACCGGTGCCATCACCTTCAGCCGGTCCCGCTCTTGCTGGCTCATCTCGATCCGGTCCTTGTTCATCCGCTTCCCTTAGCCCCCAAGAAGCGGACATTTCTACTGGGTCTGGACCGGACATTACTACTGGGTCACGACACCGAGACGAAAATACTGTTGTCTTTGCGGCATGCCACAGCGTATCCTTCGCTTGCTTACTCCGACGGAGCCCTGGGCAACTTACGGGAAGGCAGAATCATGAGAACAGCGTTGTTCGCGTGCGTAATGGCTGTGTTAAGCAGCGGCGCGGCGTGGGCCGGAGACCTGACGCTCTGGTACGACAAGCCGGCCAGCAAGGGCATGAACGAGGCCCTGCCGATCGGCAACGGCAAGTTCGGCGGACTCATTTATGCCGGCCCGGCGCAGGAGCGCATCGTCCTCAACGAGAGCAGCCTGTGGACGGGCACGGAAATCTCGACCGACAATTACAACAAGATGGGCTCGTACCAGATGCTCGGCGAGGTCCTCGTCGACGTCGCCGCCGGCGGCACCGGCGGGGCCGCGAGCGCCGACGCCGAAGGCTATCGCCGATCGCTCGACCTGACGACGGCCACACACACCGTGACCTACCGCTCCGGCGGCGTCACCTTCCGGCGCGAGGCGTTCGCATCGCACCCCGACGGGGTGATGGTCCTGCGCTTTACGGCCGACAAACCGGCATCGCACAGCGGTACGGTGCAACTTGCGGGTGCGCACAAGGAGGCCACGGCCCAGCGCGGCATCATCTACATCAACGAGATCGAGGTGCAACTTGCGGGTGCGCACAAGGAGGCCACGCAGGCCGCGGGAACTGCCCTTCAGTTCTCCGGCGAACTTGAGAACGGCCTGAAGCACTTCACGAAGATGGCCGTGCTGAACGACGGCGGCTCGGTCCAGGCGGCCGACGGCAAGATCGAGTTCAAGGGCTGCAATAGCCTGACCCTGGTCGTCGCGGCCGGAACGAATTACGTGATGGATTACGCCAGGCGGTACCGCGGCGAAGACCCGCGGCCGCGCGTCGAGAAGGCGGTCGCCGCGGCCGCGGCCAAGCCGTACGATGCGATCAAGGCGGCGCACGTCAAGGACTTTCAGTCGTTCTTCAATCGCGTGGCGCTGGACCTGGGCAAGACGCCGGACGACCGGACGGCCCTGCCCACCGGCGAGCGCAAAGTCGCGTACGCCGAGAAAGGCGGCGACCCGGAAATCGAGGAGATGATGTTCCAGTACGGCCGGTACCTCCTCATTTCCTGCTCGCGGCCGGGCGGGCTGCCGGCGAACCTCCAGGGCCTCTGGAACGACAGCAACAAGCCCCCGTGGCACAGCGATTATCACACGAATATCAACATTCAAATGAATTACTGGCTGGCCGAATCGGCCAACCTGGCAGAGTGCCACGAGCCGCTCTTCGACCTCATCCGCAGCCAACTGGCGCCGTGGCGAAAGGCCACCCAGGCCGCCAAGGAGTTCCAGATCGCCTCCGGCAAGCCGCGCGGCTGGACGGTCCGCACCTCGCACGGCATCCACGGCGACATGGCCTGGAAATGGGACAACACCTCCAACGCATGGTACGGCCAGCACTTCTGGTGGCACTATGCCTTCGGCGGCGACAAGGAGTTCCTGAAGAACGTCACATACCCGATCCTGAAGGAGACCTGCGAGTTCTGGGAAGAGCGCCTGAAGACCCTGCCCGACGGCCGGCTGGTCATTCCGAATTGCTGGTCGCCCGAGCACGGTCCCACGGAGGACGGCGTCAGTTACAGCCAGCAGATCGTCTACGATCTGTTCAGCAACTACGTGGCCGCCTGCGACGCCCTTGGCATCGACAAGCCGTATCGCAACAAGATCGCCGCCATGCGCGATAAACTCGTCGGCCCGAAGATCGGCAAGTGGGGCCAACTCCAGGAGTGGATGGTCGACCGCGACGACCCCAAAGACGATCACCGCCACACGTCGCACCTGTTTGCCGTGTTCCCCGGCAATCAGATCACCGTTGCGAAGACGCCGGAGTTTGCAGCGGCGGCGAAGAAGTCGCTCGACGCCCGCGGCGAGACGGGCGACGTGCGCGAGTGGTCGTTCGCCTGGCGAACCGCGCTCTACGCCCGCCTGCACGATGCCGAGCGCGCCCACAGCCTGTTCCAGCAACTCCTCTCCAGCCGCAACACGTGCCCGAACCTGTTCGGCCTGCACCCGCCGATGCAGATAGACGGCAACTTCGGCATCACCGCGGGCATCTGCGAGATGCTCCTTCAGTCGCACGAGAACGAGATCAACCTTCTGCCCGCCCTGCCCCAGGCGTGGCCGACGGGCTCGGTCAAGGGCCTGCGGGCACGCGGCGGATTCGAGGTCGACGTTACGTGGCAGGACGGCAAACTCACCGGCGCGACGATTCGCTCGAAACTGGGCGGCCCCTGCCGACTGCGCTACCAGGCCACCGAAGGCGCAATCGAGACGAAGGCTGGCGGGACGTACACCGTCAGCGCCACCCTAAAGCCGTGATGCGCATGCGAGCCCGATAGCCTTCAACAGTAAAGGAACTCGCCCATGAAAGGCAGGACAATCGCTTTTATCGCTATCGGTTGCGCCGCGGTCGCCCTCGTCGCGCTGGTGTTGGTGATGGTCGCCGGCGCACTTCTATGGTACCTCTGGTCCGATAGTCCGGAGCCTCCCGCGAGGGTGGAGTCCCTGCCGCCGCTCAAGGTCCCGGCGCCCCCCGAAGAGCCTGCACCGCCGCCGTTCGATCCCACTGCCCTCCCCGCGCCGCCCCCGCCGCTGGAAGATGCGCCGTACCCGCCGGCAAACGCTGGAAACGGGAGTTAGGCGCATAAAAAGACCCCCGACGCTTGCGAATCGGGGGTCCAGTGTCCGAATATGTCTTAGGCGGTCAAGCGCCGGACATTCTCGGCCTTCGGCCCCTTGGGGCCTTTGGCGACGTCGAATTCGACCTCTTCGCCCTCGGCGAGCGTCTTAAAGCCTTCGCCTTGGATGCTGGTGTGGTGAACAAAGACGTCCGTTCCGTCGTCCTGTTCAATGAAGCCATAACCCTTTTGGTCATTGAACCACTTCACTTTTCCCTTCGCCATTGGTACCACTCCTCAAAGTCTCCCCGGGAATGTCTGTTCCAAAGGTTCGCAGCCGGGAAGACCTAACAAACCTATGGCGCGGCACAGCCACCTGGCCAGCCGCTCCCCCGCCCCGACGAGCCCTCGGGCCACCGGTCAGCAGAGGCTCTTGATTCAAAATAATACTCCTCCCGCAAGGGGTGTCAACAGAAAATATTCCTGTGTGTAGGTGGCTGTCTCCAACTGGAATCCGCGCCCGGCCGGGGAACCCGAGAACGGCCAAACGGCCGTTCGGTTGGCCCAACGGCTGAGCCTGGATGTGGCGGTCATGGACATCTCGATGCCCGACCTGAACGGCATGGAGGCGGCCCAGAGGATCTGCGCCGAGGCCCGCCGGGGCGAGGTCGCCGGCTAGACCCAAAACAAGCGTATTGCCCCGACCGTGAAGTCGGCCAAGGGGCGTGAGGGTGCGGCGCAGAAAGTTCCCGTCGGGCCTTGACGGCCCGCCGTTGCATCGCTCGGTTGTATCATGGCCATCTACACCTTTCTTTC
>JAPLMO010000361.1 GCA_026386995.1 Planctomycetota bacterium
TGAGACCGGCGGACGACGTACCACCACACGCCGACCGTGACCGCGCCGGCGCTTCCCGCCACCATGTCCAGCACTTCAAATGAGCGTCCTTCGGTCAGATACCGCTGGGAATATTCGACCGCCACCGCCAGGAGCGAGACGAAAAGCGTTGCCGCCAAGATGCGGGTGCGCAGGCGCCAGAGGGTCGCCCGGCGGTTCAACGCATAACACAAGAGGAGGCACAGGACCGCGAACGCGCCGAAGTGCATGGCCTTGTCGTTGAAATCCACGCCCTCGACGGACTCGATCATCTCGCTTTCGGCGGTTGAGAGAGACATAAGCAACCCCATCGCGCCGACCACGGCCGGCCATTGCGCCCAGCCGTACTCGCGGGCCCTCCGGTGGCGCCAGGCGGCGCCGTGCGCCGCCCACGCGGTCACGATCCCCAGGACGGCGGCCAGGGCCAGCAGGTTCGGCGCAAGGACCGCCGAGGCGTCGAAACGGAAGTAAAGCAAGTTGGCGACAAGGGCGCCGATGCCGACACGCATCATGGTGCGCGGCCAAGGGCTCTCGGCACGATGCCACGCTCGGGCCAGGAACGCAACCAGCGCCACGGCACCCGCGATCACCACCGTCCAGCCGACCCATCCGGTCTCGGCCAGAAGGAGCAGGTAGCCGTTTGTGTCGACGCCCTGGTCCGGGGCGGTCGGCCACCCCGTCGAACCGAAGATCGCGTGTGGGGAGGTCGCCCCGGCGCCGACGCCCAAGACCGCACGCCAGCCCGTGAGGCTCCGCGTCAGCGCATCCAGGTCGGCGCTTGCGCTGGCGGCCGGTTGATGGGGCGGCCCCGCCCAGTAGCCGATGGCCATGGCCGCCAGGATCCACACCAGGGCCGCTGCGGCAAACACGACGCCGCGACGGCGCGACCGGTACGTCGGAGCGTCCGTCGCAAACCCGACGAGCACGAAGCCGACCGACACCAGCACGGAAGCAACCGAAAGACGCCACGGTATGTTGCTCATGCCGATGGCGGCGGCAATCAGGCCCAGCATCAGCACGCCGATGAGGCTCCAGACCGGCGCGGCGCGGCCGAGCCATCCGCGCCCCGTCTGGCGCTGCGGCAGCCGGCGGCGCGGCATCCAGCCCAGGAGGCGAAGCACCACCGCTACGGCCAGCGGCAGGCCGGCAATCAGTGCCGGCGCAAGGCTGTCGCCGCCGAAGATCTGGAGCGGACCGAGGCGCTGGAACACCCCCGGGCCTTCGCGGGCCGGCGGCGCCGCCCCGGCCAGGATGACCCAGAATGCGATCGAGACAACACCCAAGACAACGGCCCACGTCGCGCGGCGGATTTTTTTGCGGCCCACGAGCGAAGAGGAAACCAGCCAGTATAAGCCGCATGCCGCCGCCACCAGCATAAACACCCCCGCCGTCGGCACGGGCCGCAGGCTGTACCGGCCCACCGGAAGCATGCCGGGGCGGTTGGATGCCGGCTCGGGCACGCCCGCCACCAGGAGCGAGTCCGAGGGTCCGCGGGCCGGCCGATCGAGCACGATTCCGTCCACCCGCAGAATGGGCAGAAACTGAAACAACACGAGCCCGAGGAAAAACCACAAGAAAGGGTTGGCCCACGTCCGAATGTAGGTGAGCGGAGTAACGACCAGCGAGGCTACCACCCAAAAGACCATGAGCGTACAGACCAGCAGCAGCAGGTCCATGCCGCCATAGCGGTGCAAGTGGCCGAAGATGGTCACGATCAATACCAGCGTCAGCCAGAGTACCATCTGATAGGCCGCGGAGACGGCGCGAGCCATCGGGGTGGGAACGCCCGGCGCGGCTGGCATCGTGTGAGGCATCGGCGCTCTGAGAACTCGACCTAGCGGTGCTTCGACTGGCGGCCCGCAAACCTTGCCGGCTGCCACCGCTTGCAGTCCGCACTAAATACAGCGCGGCGGGCGCTAAGGCCCGCCGCGCGAAACTCCATCACCGTCGCCTTATGTTTTGTCGGCGTCCGGCGGATCGGCCACGGCGGTCGACGGCGAGGCCAACCCCGGCTTAGCACCTCCGACAGCCGGTGCAACGGTGGTCGGGCGAGCGACGGCCGAGTAGTCGTAGTAGGCCTGGTATGCCTCGCGGAAGTACCCGCCCTTGGTGGCGCGGACGCGGTTCAGGACGGCGCCCATGAGGCGGGCCCTGAGGGACCTGATCTGCCGCGCGGCACGCTGGGCGACGCCCTTGGTGTTGTCGCCGGCGCGATACACCACGACGACGCCGTCAACCGCCTCGGCCAGGAGGTAGTTGTCGGCGACCACGAGCATGGGAGCCCCGTCGATGAGGATATGGTCGTAGCGTCCGGAGATGTCCTTGATCAACTGCCGCATGTTGCCGGAGCCCAGGAGTTCGGCCGGGCTGGGCGGCAGGACGCCGCAGACCATCACGTCGAGGTTCTCAACACGCGTGGCCTGAATGGCCTCTTCAATGGAGGCCAGGCCGACGAGGACGTTCGAGAGGCCGACCGTTTCAGGAACATCGAAAATCCTTCCGATCAAGGGCCGACGGAAATTGGCCTCGACGAGAAGCACGCGGCTGCCGCCCCGAGCCATCGTCAGCGCCAGATTCACGGCAATGGTGGTTTTGCCGTCGCCGGGGCTGGGGCTTGTGATAAGGATGCTCTTGACCGCGTGATCGGTGGAGAACCGGAGGTTCGTGCGAGCCTGTCGGAACGCCTCGGCAAGCAGCGAATGGGGCTGCGTCTGGCTGACGAAGGCCACGTTGGTGTCGATGGCCAAACGCTCGTCTTCCGTAAGATCGGGGATGCTGCCCAACAGCGGGACACCGACCTGGCGGATAACTTCAATCGGAGTCCTCAGGCGCGTGTTGGCGATTTCAAGGAGCAGGCTCAAGCCGACGCCCACCAGGAGGCTGAACAGGATGACGGCCGGGATATAGAGGAGCAACCGCGGCTCGGACGGTTCGAGCGGCAGCCTGGGCCACCCCATGACGCGGATGTTGGGCCGCGTCAGGGCACTGGTGATGCGCATTCTTTCGAGGCCGTCAGAGACGGTGTTCAGGAGGGTCTGGGTGCGCATGAAGTCGGCTTCGCGGGCACGATAATCGGCGGTCAACTTGGCGGCGCCGAGGGCGGCGGAGCGAGCCTCAGCCAGGCGGCTGAGGAGTTCAGCCTCGGAGTCGCGAGCGCGGTCATACTTGTTCTTGAGCGTCGCCGCTTGCTGCTGGAAGAGTTGTCCGAGGGCCTCTGACTGCTTGGCCTGGAGGTCGTTCTGAGCGGACTGAAGGGTAGCCTCGGCCCGTTTGACGAAATCGTTCTTGGGTCCGAAACGTGCCTTGAGGGCCTGAAGTTCCTCGGCGGCGCGCGTCACCTGCTGCGTGGCCCCCATGGTGTTGGGGTCCTTGCGGAGGTTGTCCATCACATCGGGGAAGGCCATGAGGACGGGGGTCATGTCCTTGCCTTCCTCGGCCTGCTGGCGGAGTTTCTGGAACTGGTCCCAGGAGGCCTTAGTTTCGGCCAGTACCACCTGGCCATTGGTCAGTTGCATGGTAAGGGCCACCACACGGGCCATCTGTTCGCTTTGCCGCTCGTCGGTGACAATGATGCTGGATTCATCGCGCAGGGCCGACAGGCGCCTGCCGAGGTCGGCCAACTGGCTGCGCAGGTCGTCGCGCTCGGTGCGCAATTCGCGCTGGCGGTCGGCGTCCAACTGGGTCCGGTCGTCCTTGATCTGGGCGGTGTATTGCGTCAGGATCTGGGTGACGATCTGGGTCACCTCTTCCCGGTGGCGGCCCTTGAGACTCACGAGGATGTTCTGGGTATTCGGGATGTACATGACGCGGAGGTCTTCGCTGATATTCAGGATCGCTCCGGCGCCGGTATAGAGGGTCTGCTTGCCCTCGAGTTCCTTCAGGGCAGCATCCAGGACGCGGGGGTTCTTGATGGCCAGAACCTGGGCCTCGACGTAACTCTGGAACAGCTGGGTGGGAATCTCCGGCTGGTAACCGCCCATGAGCGCGGGGAACTGGTTCTGCCCGGGTTCGACCTCGACAATGCCCTCCGCCAGGTAGAAGGGGGCCCATACGTACCAGGCCACGAGGCCGCCCGTGCCGCCCAGGCCCAGGACGACAAAGCAGGCGACAATCAGCCAGAATCGCGCTCGGACAATCCGCCAGATGTCCGCCGGGGAAAGGATCGGGGCCGTCGAAGCGGCAACATTAGGTTGCTGAGACATAGACACCTTCCTTCTGCTAGCGTGCACTGATTATATGTTCGCCACGCGCGGCCGCGCCGATGAAACGCGGCGTCGCGCGGGGTTGTCACTTGCGCGCCTGCTTGACGCGCTTCTGTGCATCCTCGAGGTCCTTGCCCTCAAGGCCCATATCGATCGCCTTCTGGTACTCGGTGCGGGCCTCGTCCATCCGATCTCGCGCCTCGTAGACGCGACCGAGGTGATAATGGGCCTCGGCATTGTCGCCGTACTTGATGCTCGCCAATAGATTATCGGCAGCCTCGGGGTATTTTCCACTCAAGAAAGCGATCCACCCCGCCGTATCGAGGATCTGGGGGTGGTTGGGGAGCAAGTTCAGGCAGCGGCGGATGACGTCGCCGGCCCGCGTGTAATCCTTCTTGTTTTCCGCCAGAATCCACGCCATGTTGTTGGCGTTGGCAACGTCGGTCGGGTCCAGGGCGTACAACATCATGCCCCACTTGAGGGCCTCGTCCGTCTGACCGAGATTGTAGAGGGCCAGGCTGTAGATGCGGATCGAAGGCAGATAGGGCCGGAGTTTGTCGATACGCTCGGGCGACTCGCCGTAAAGCGCCTGGAACTCCTCCGCCAGCAACTGAAGAATCTTGCGGGCGGATTCCGGCCGGTTGACGTTAACCTCGATGGTAGCCATGGCGGATCGCAGAGGCACACTCTTCGGGAGGTTCGCCAGGCCGACCGTCAGGGCCTTCCGCGCATCGTCCATCTTCTTGTCCTGGATCAACAGGTCGGCCAGCATGACGTAACCCTGCTCCCAGTCGGGGCGGGCCACCAGGCCGGTCCGGATCACCTTGAATGCCTCGGCCGGCTGATTGGTCCGGCTATAGACGGCCACCAGGGCAATGCGGGGCCAGACCTCTTTGTCGAATTTGTTCATGACGGCCAGGACGCGGTCGACGGCCTCGGTGGTCCGGCTCATGGCCACCAGGCACCGGGCCTCGCCCGAGAGGGCGTCGGCGAAGTCGGCCTTGAGTTTGCGCGCCTTCTCGTAATTGGCGAGCGCGTCGGCGTAGTGCTGCTGGAAGACCTGGGCGTCGGCGATTGCCGCCAGCAGCGCGGGGTCCTGGTCGAGGCGCTCGCGGGAAAGTTGCTTGAAGAGTTCCTCGGCCTTGCCGGGCTCGCGCATGGCCATGTACTTGGACGCCAGGGCCAGCCGGCCGGGGATGCTGTTGGGCCGGAAGTCCAGGAGCCGCCGCAGGTCATAGACCGCTTCCTTCAGAAGGATGCGGCGGGTATTGATGTCGGAGCGCAGGAGCATGGCCTTTTCGAAGGCCGCGTCGGTGGGCTCGATACTCGCCAGGAAGTCGAGGGCTTTCTCGGGTTGGGGCCCGGCGTACAGTTCGGCCAGGCGGTACTTAGCCTCGCCGTAGTTGGCGTCGATCGCGAGGGCGGCTTCCATGAACCGGCGAGCGTCCTCGGACTTTTCCATGCGGGAGGCGATGCGGCCGGCGATGACAAGCGCCCCGGCGTCCTTCGGGTCGGCCGCGAGAATCTCGTCAATGGCGGCCTTGGCCTCGGGCAACTTGCCCTGGAGCATATAGATGTCGGCAAGACGCCGCTTGGCGGTCGTCTCTTTCGGAGCCCGTTCGACGGCCTGGCGGTAAAAGGCCTCGGCCTTCGCCAACTCGCCGGCTTGGCCGTAACGGTCCGCCAGGGCCACGAGCGGAAGCGGGTCTTTCGGCGACAATTCGGCGGCCTTGCGGTAGTACTTCTCGGCCTCGGCGGGACCGGCCGTGCGGGCCGTGAATTCGCCGCGCGCCCCGTAGGCGTCGGCCTGGTCCTGGTGGCGCGCGATGTACTCGTCGAGGATCTTCTCGCCCTGTGCCGCGCGGCTGGTATTGGCGTAGAACTCCGCCATGCCGCGCACCAGAAGCAGGTTGTCCGGCTCGAGGGCATGGGCGCGCTGGAAGATCTCTTCCGCCTTTTGCGGGTCGTGGCGCTGGATGGCCAGGGCGCCCAGCGCGACCAGGTTGTTGACGTAATTGGGGACGATCTTTGCGATTTCATCGCGAGCGACCGCCGCCTGGTCCCAGGCGCCCAGGCCGGCGTGGGCCGTGGCCTTCAGGTCGAGGGCCGGCACGTACCGCGGATCGAACTTAAGGGCCTCGTTGGCCTCCGAGATAACCCCGCCATAATTGCCTTGCGACAGGTAAATGCGCCCCAGCAGCAGGCGTGCGGGGATCAGTTGCGGCCTCAACTCGAGCGTTTTCTTTATCGCCGCGATGGCCTCGTCCCACTTGCGCTGTCGGGCCAAGACCTGGCCCAGGATGAAATGGGCTTGCGACAAGGTCTTATTGGACTGGACCACCGCCTTCAACTGGGTCACCGCCTCGTCCGCCTTGTTCTGGCTCAGCGCCAACAACGCGTCGGCGAACAGCCCTTCCGGCGCCTGAGGGTCCACCTTCTTCATCTGGTCAATGAGCGCAGCGGCCTTGTCATAGGCTTCCGTGCCCAACTCAAGGGTAAACAGTTGCTGCCAGGCCTGTCGCCAGTCGCGCGAGTTCGGCTCAGCCTTGGCCATGGCCTTGCGCAGAGCGTCCTTGGCCAGGTCCGTCCGCTCCGTGTACTGGTACAGCCGCGACAGGGAGAGCCAGGTCGCCGCGGGTGCGTCCTCTTTTTCCGTGCGGGCCTTCAGGAGGCTCTCGACTTTCTCAAGCGAACCGGTCAGTATAATAACCTCTTCCTCGGAGAAGATCTTGAGGGCCTCGGTCTCGAAAGCCTTGATCTTGTCCGGCTGGTTGCTCTCCTTCAGGTACGTGACGTAGCGCTCGGCAACGCGCATGGAGTTCTTGCCGATGGCCAGCGCGCGGCGGAACATCGCCTCGACGTCGGCCGGGCGCTTCTGCTCCTTGTAAATGTCGGCCATCTGGAGGAACGGTTCGGGATTGTCTTTGTCGCGATCGGCGGCCGTCTGGGCTTCCTTCAGTGCGTCCGTCGGACGGTTCCGGAACATCAGCGACTGGGCAAGCAGAAGCCGGATCGTCGTGTCGTCGGGGTTGACGGCGAGGACTTCTCTGGCGCTGCGTGCGGCACCGTCGAAATCGTGCAGTCGGAACTGCACCTCGGCCAAACTCCGCCTGGCCATGACCGTGGTGGCCGTGTCTCGCTGCTCCCGCTGGAGGGCATCCAATTCCCGCTGGGCCGCGCCCAGTTCGTCGGCCATCAGGTAGGCCCGGGCCAGCAACAGCCGCACCTGGGTCGTGGCCTGTTTCTCACGGGCCTGCTCCAGGTACGTGATGGCCTGGCGCACCTGCATGTTGATGAGGGCACGCCGGCCGCGCAAGTAGTAGACGGGAGCGGTGTCGGGGGTCTCCTTGGCCATGGCTTCGATCAGTTGGTCGGCCTTGGCGAAGTTGCCCATGTCCAGGCAGACGTCGGCCTGTTCGAACTTGAGGGACTTGGAATCGGGCAACTGCTCCATGCCCTGCGTAAGAGTGGCCAGGGCCTTTTCGCGGTCGTTGTCCGCGCGATACATGCTGGCCAGGCGCAGGTAAGCGGCCTCGTTCTTGGGGTCGATGGCCAGGGCCTTGGTGAGGTACTCGCGGCTCTGGTCGAACCCCTTCTTGCGGTAGGCCACGTCGGCCATCACGACGTAAAGGTGGGCGTCCTCGCCGGCCTTCTCGAGGCCGAGTTGGAGCACCTTGCCGGCATCGTCCGGTTTACCCAGCGCCAGGAACCTTCCGGCCTTCATGATGTACGCCTCGGCGGATTTCGGGTTGTTCTTGATCGCCAGGTCGAGGACCTCCATGACTTTCTCAGGCTGGGAGAGTCTCTCGTAGGCCATTGCCAACCGCAGATACAGTTCCAGCAAGTCGGGGGCCGTCTGAATGCCGGTGCGGCAGCGGTCGGCGACCGCCTCGTAATACGGGACCCGCTTGGACTGAATCGGCTCCGCTTCGGCGGACTTCTCTTCGACGTAGGCCGCCCACACGTAGGCCTTGCCGTCGGACGGGTCCATCTGGATCAGTCGGGCAATCTCGCTGCGGGCCTCCTTCCAGAAATGGATGCCCAGGTATAGTTGGGCCAGTTCCCGCTGGGCCGCCACGAAGTCAGGCTTCAGGTTGACAGCCTGGCGGAAGGCCTGGATGGCGGGCATGACCGCCGGGGGCGACTGGCGCAGCGCAATCTGGCCGAGCATGAACTGGACGTCGGCGCTCTTGCCGCCGCCCGCCTTGACGGCGCTGCGCACGGCGAGCCATGCGTTGGTCCATTCGCCGGCGTCCATACTCCTCTTGGCTTCCTGGACGTAGCGTTCGGGGTCCTCGCCCGACCACCACCCGCTGGCAACCACGATAATGATGACCGCCAGAGGCACGCCGGCGAAAATTAGCAGCCGTAGCAGAAGTTTAGTGTTCAGCCGTCTTGCCATGCCGTGTCATTCTCCTTCAGGAACGCTCAAGTCCGGGTAGTACTCGCGTTCCAGTAGCGGTACGAGGATATTCAGAATCCCGACCCCGGTTTTGTACGCCCGGCTCCCTTTGTCCATAGGGTCTACCGGGTCCGTCGGGTCCGGCCAGATCGTCACTTGCGTCTGCGACAGGAAACTGCCGCGGCCCAGACTCCCGGACGTAGCCATCACGCGGGCCAACTGGCGGTTAGCCGTGTAGGTCTCGCCGACCCGGAAATACTGGAACATAAGCGTGCGGCCGTCCCTGCGCGAGGCGCCGCCGTCGAACATAAGCACGTTTGGTTGAATCTCTTTGCCCTTCATGGAAGAAATCGGCAGGCCGTCCTGCCGGGTCGAAAGCAGCGTGTAGCCGGCGTTCGTCATGCAGACCCACGGCACGTGCGGGATGTTCGACATCGCGTTGGCATTGTACGTGATGTAGACCCTGACGTGGTAGTTGTCCGTCGGGGGGGTCAGGTCCAGGTTCAGGTACTCGTCGGCGCCCACCTGGCCTTCCACGTCCGGCGTCAACCGCTGGTCCTGGCCTTTCCATCCCGGCATGAGGCCCAACAACTCTTTCTCCAACAAGATCAGATGCCGCGCAATCGGCACCGGCTTCGGCGGTGGGGGCTCCCACAGCGCGAAGAACGCCGCCCCGACGCCCAAGGCCGCGCAACATACCCCATATTGTACTCGCCCGGGCATCGGCCGGGCAACCACAAGCCATGCCAGAAAGGCAGCGGCCGCAACGGCCAGCCGCGCAAGGGTCCAGACCTCCAGCGAGACGGCCTTCGGCGCGGCCGCCAGCAGCAGATACGTGACTGGCACAACGGCGGCGGCCACGCACAAATCAGCCCGGGCAAAGGAGGGGCGCAGGGCCATGCCCACGAGGACAACGCCCGAGCCTGCCGCGGCCACGGAGAGCCAGGCCGCCGCGTCGGCGGGCCAACGTCCGACGGCCAGGCCGGCCGCCATCAGGAAGGCCGCCGCCAGGGCCGCCGCAGCCGCCAGCGCTGCCGCGCGATTCACCGATCGAGTTTGTTCAGCCATACGTTTATCCGCTGATACCATCACCGACAGTTACGGCTGCGCCGGCGAGGCCGGCGTGCCGGGCGTCGGCGAACCGCCGTCGCCCGGCCCTTCTTCTTCGACATACAGCATATCAACCAATTTCAATTCAACTGACATAATCAGGAATGCCAGGCCAAGCATCAGGAAGCCGAAACTCTGGTGCAGCCAACTGTCCGGGTTCAAGACGCTCTGCCGCAGCGCCACTAGTTTCTCGGGCAACGTGCCCACGGCCAGCATGCCCCACACGAAGTTCGGGACGTAGGCCGACCAGGTCGGACCGGCTGCGGCCGCCGCCTCGCGCTCGAAGTGCAGGGCGTCGCTCGAAAGGGCCATCAGCGTGACGCGGACAAAGTTGCAGAAGATGGCGATCGGAATGCTCGACCCCATGATCAGCAGCCGCTCCCAGAGCGGGGCCCGATACATGAAGGCCATCAGCACGCCCAGCGCCACGAACGCAAACAAGAGGTGCAACCCGCTGCACGCCTCCGCCACGTTCAGCGGCGACTGGATCGCGCTGGCCAGGTGCAGGACGTTGCCTTCGCGGGAAACCCACAGGCTGTGGCCGTCCCAGGACTGCACCCACGTCTCCCACACCCCGGGCGGGATGCGCTCGTATCCGAGGAGGCCCAGGAACCGTTCCGTCGCCGCCGCCGACATCGTCTGGAGCGGCAACGCCACGCCCTCGTAGTACTTCGTGTCCCACGGGATCATCAGCCCCAGGTACGCCACCGGGACCCACAGGGCCTTGAACATGTCGCGGCCGAGCACCAGCAGCACGACGCCGGCCACCACCGGGATAAACGACAGGTCCGCGGGGAACCCGTACATCAGTGTCTTGCTCCAGATGCGGACCAGAAAGCCGCCCAGCACCAGCGCCAGGCCCCAGGCGCAAGGCTCGATGCGGCGGGGGTTGAATTCCCTCAGGCGGAAATGCGCAAGCAGGACCGCGATCAGCGGAATCAGGTACCCGTGGCCCCACGCCGAGTTGCGGCGCCAGACCGTCTCCCATTTCATCAGGTGGTACCAGTAGGCCCACAGGACCAGGCCGACGAGGGGCAGGATCTTCAGGACGACGGTAGGCGTAAGAACCCGGTTCCAGTCCCACGAGGCGGCAGCCTGAGCGGGCAGAATCGGCAACGTCTGATCAGGCTTTGGGAATTGCACGTCAGCCAATACGGTCCCTTTCGGGCGATGTTCCCTTGCGCGAGCATCCCGCGGACCCTTGGACCAAGAGAAGCCGCCGGCGCCACCCCTCATCCGGCTCAATTGCCGCCTATGATCGCCTTACGCGCGAACGACCACGGGTAGAAGTCGGCAAAGTTCGTGTCGTAGACGGCGCCCACGCCGTACGTCGCCCGGTACGCATTGCGGTTGACCGCGTTATAAATGGCGCCCTGGTCCGTACCGACCCGGATGATGTCTTCCGGCTGAACGTAGAAGTCCGGGACCTCGCCCCGCGCCACCAGACTCAGGTCGGCATAAATAATTTCTTCTTCTGTCTCCGAAATGCGCCGGACGACCTCCGTCCGCCACGGGACGGCCACGGCCGTCAGCCCGCCCGCGGCGGCGATCGCCTGGAGCAGCGTGATCTTGCGCCCCGTGAGGCTGTACACGCCCGGCCTCGCCACTTCGCCGGCCATGTAGAAATCGCCCATCATCGGCGCAGGGATCGTCACCACGTCGCCGTCCCGCAAGACGGCGTTTTGCGTCGGGTCGCCCGCCTGGAGTGCCTTCACGTCGAACCGGATGATCCGCCGCAACTGCCCGGCGCCCTGGACGACGCCCAGGCGCCGCAGTTTCTCCTCCAACTTCTCGCGGGCCTCTTCCGGCGGAACGGCCTCGGCCACAGCGGTCCCCTCCGGAGGCTTGGCCTCCGGCGGCTTGGCCGCAACCGCCGGCTTCTCTTCCGCCGGCTTCGCCTCTGCCGGCTTGGTCTCGGCAGGCTTGACTTCGGTTGGCTTGGCGGCGACGGCAGGCTTGGTCTCGGCCGGCTTGACTTCGGTTGGCTTGGCGGCGACGGCGGGCTTAGCCTCGCCCGGTTTGGCTTCTGCGGCGGGTTTCTCTTTGACCTCGACCCACTTGCCGTCGGACCAGACCCAACGTCCGAGTTCTTTTTCGTCCTTGGCCAGCGTGGCTGCCTCGGCGGGGGTGGGTTTCGCGGCGGCGCCTTCGATCTTGGCTGGCGGGGCCGCGGGCGCCTTGGGCTGATCGGCCGGCGGCTTCTGTGCGGCCGCCACCTCGGCCTTTTCTATCTTCTGGACGGCCGGCATCTCGCCCGCCGCCATCTTTTCCAGGAGTTCACGGGCATCCTTGGCAGTCTCGGCGGGCTTCGGCGCGGCTTCGGCTGGCGTCTTCTCGGGGGCCTTCGCGCCCTTCTCGGGCGCCTTGGGCGGCGCTTCGGGGGCCGTCTTCTCAGCCGGCGGGGCGGCCGGGGCCTTTTCGGTCGGCGCCTCGGGCTTTTCGGCCGGGGTCTTCTCACTCGGCTTCGGCGTCGTTTCAGGCGTCGGCTTCTCGCCGCCTTCGGGCGGCTCCGCGCCTGCTTCAAGCGCCAGCATGTCGGCCTCTTCGGGTGCGTACTTGCGGATGACGTAGCCGTAATCTTCGGTCAACTGCATCATGCCTCCGGACATCGCCACCAACTCCAGGAGCGTCATGTCCTGCTTGGTCATCGGATACAGGCCCGGCCGGGCCACACCATTGAGGACGGAGACGTTGAGGTTCCGGTATTCCGAAACAAACACGTTGACCTGCGGATTCGACAGGTAGTCGGGCGACAGGAGGTCGATCAGTTTCTCTTCCAGGCCGCGCGTCACCAGGCCGGTACACATGACCGTCCCGATGTACGGAAACGTGATCTGCCCGCTCTGGCTGATCCGAAGCCGCGAGACGTACGGCTGGCCGGGGGTCATCAGTTCAAACACCGTGACATCGATGAGGTCGCCCGGCCCGAGGATGTAGTCCGCTTTGGACGGTTTCAAGTCGTCAGGCGTCGGACCGGGGAACTCCTCCTCCGGGGCCACTTCCTTCTGAATCCAATAGTTCTCCGACTTGACGATGGCGTTGCGAATGCGTTGCGGATTCGTGACAACGGGCACATAGTAGCCCGTGTAGCGGCCCAGTTCGTTCTGGCCGCAACCGGTGGCCAGAAGAAGGGCCACGCCCGCCAGGACGGCGACACCGGCTCGCTGAAACACGGCCAAGCAGGAGATTCTCAGGCGTGCATCGGGCGGTATTTGGCCCACTTCTGCGCTCCTTTGTCCGCCGCCAGACCATGCCGGAAGTCGGCGTGTCCGACCGGCGGCCATGCTGTCCATCCCCGAGATTTCCGAGCGTTCGCCTGTAGTTCCCGGAAAGCACACGCGCAGGAGAAAAACAGCAACTCACCCGCGCCCCCTGCCTTATGCCGTTGCATCAGCAAGAGAATCGCCCGTCATTGTAGCGGCATTCGGCAGCGTGTCAAGGATACCAATCTCACCCAGGTTACCCGCTCTCACGGCACACAGTCCGAGGGCCCCCTCTGGCCCTCACTTCAGAATCGGCTTTCTCCACCAGCCCTCTTGACTGAAATCAATACCTCAGGACGGCGCTCCCGCCCAACCCGAAATCGACCACATTATAATCCGCCGGCACAGAGCGTTTTCCCGGAGGCCGCCCGGAGGGGCCTTTCTCGCACACAAAAGACGCCGGGCTGACGCAGAAGAGTTCTCCGTCGGGGTGATGATGCGGCCCGAGCATGTTCCGCAGACTCGTCGTCAGCGTAATCGACACGCGGTTGCGACCGCGAGTCAGCAGGCTGCCGACCGAAATCGTTCGCGGCGGTTTCCATGCCAGGCCGGCCTCCTCATCGTTAACCTGCACAGAGGCGGTTACCGCGGAAAACGGCGGCAGTTCCAGGACGGCATCGCTCGATGGTTCCCCGCGGATCGTCACTTCCCTCTCCAGCCGCATGCGGCCGACGAAGAACGGATACCCCGACCGGATCAGGTCCCCTGCCCCGAGCCGGGGCGATTCGTTCACCAGTCGCGGCCGTCCGAGCATCCACCGCGATCCGCGGTCGGCCTTGCGGCTGCCCTTCGAAAACACCACGCCGAAGTCGCCGATGACGTAGATGGCCTCCAACTCAACGTCGGGGGCGGCCGTGCGGGCTTCCCAACCGCTCGCGCGGCCCAGGAGGAGCGCCCGGCGGCGCTCGTCGATCATCCAGGGGCGCTTCAACTCTATGACGTTGGTCCCCTGCCTGACGAACGGAGAGATGTCCACGCGGCGAAATGCGCCGTCCCAGTAGGGGCCCAGGTCCGCTAACGGGGCCCGCATGCCATTGTACCGCATCTCGCAGGCCTGCGGCTGTTCCAGGACAAGTTCAAGCCGCCGGCCCTTCAGGCTGGTGACGCCGCAGTCGAACTCGAACCGCAGGAAGATCACTTCCTGGCTGCCCCGCTGCATCAGTTCCTGCTGGATGTCCAAAATGTTCCTCGGGGCCGAATACGTCCCCTCGTCGACCCGCCAGGAGGCGGTGTCGAGCACGAGGACGTTCGGGTCGAGCCGCTTGACGTTCCAGCGGCCGTCCAGGACGGTCCGCCGCGAGGGCGGGGCCGCCGGCGGAACGAGCACTTCCTCGGTCTTCCTGACCTGGACCGCCAGAAGGCTCTCGCGCGGACCGAACGTGTGGGTAATCGTGGCCCGCTTTGCCCGGACCTGGGGCTCGACCTCGCAGCCGTCGCCCGTCGTTGCATCCAGGAAAACCGCTTTCCCGGTATCAGGAAGGCGGATCGTGGCCTTCACGGACCGCCGCTCGTCAGTGTTGAGGAAGAAGTAGACGTTGTCGCCATCGACCTTCCGCCACTGGGCAAGGATAGTCGCGGCGTCCTTGCCTTTGGCGTCGAGGACCTCCAGGCGTGGTGCGAGGGCCTTGCGGAGGGCCGTGCGGCCGCGAAGGGTCCCGGCATCGACCCGCACACATTTTTTGGCCAGGGCCGTCACGTCGCCCGACGATTCGCCGTCCACGAGATGCGGAACGCGACCGGCAAACACGATCTGGCCGCCCGATTCCCGCATCCGACCCAGCAGCCGCACGGTGCTCTTGCGGAGGTTTGTGGCGTCGGGAACGACGACGAGGCGGTAGCGGCAGTCGCCGACGACGAGTTCGCCGCCGTCGGCCCGGGCCTTGCGTTCCAGGATAAGTTCGTCGCCGAAGTGGAAATCGGCGTGCGACGCCAGGACCTGGCCCACGAGGCCCCGCAGGCTCCGGTCCAGTTCCTCGACCGGCGCGTGGTCCAGCGGGCTGTACTCGGCCCACGCGCTGGACATCGGGTGGATGATGAGGACGTCGGCCACCGGCCTGCCCTGCGAGAGGACCGACAACAGGCGCGACATGTAGTCATTCCAATGAGAATACTGCGGCCACCAGGGCTGGTGGTAGTGGAGGCTGGGCGGGTAATCGCGTTTGCGGACGCCACGCAGCGTAAACGACGACAGGTGCTGGCAGATCATGTTCAGGCCGAGCACGAACTGCCACTCGGCAAGGAACCGCAGGTCGTCGAAGCCGGCGTTCCAGCCCGCGCACCCGAACATCTCGCTGCTCGTACGCGCGCGGCCGAGTTGGGCGGCCACGCTCGTGACCTGCTTGACGAGCACGGGGCTGCCGAGTTCGCGGCCGAGATGATCGATCCCGGGGACGTGCATGTATTCGTAGTGCGGCATGACGGCGCCGCTCCACTGGACCTGCCCCAGCATCGTGTCTTCGGCCATCATGTGGCCCGTCAGCGCCAGGTTGTGGCGCTGGCACCACTGGTAGACGGGCATCGTCCAGGCCAGGAGGAACAGCCGCGTCACGCTCTCGAAGAAATCGAAGCGGGTCTTGTGCCAGCGGCCCACCGGGAAAAACAGTTCCGGCAGCCGGTCGAGGAGTTCGTAGCGGCAGGCGCGGCGGAAATACTTCGGCAACTCCAACGACCACGGAACGCGGTGGCCGTTGCCGGAATACTGCGGCTCGTCGGTGAAGATGCCGGGGATGGCCCGGCCGAACTCGCCGCCGAAGGCGTCGCGGTAGACCTCGTGCGTCTGCCGGAGGAACTCGTCGGTGGCCTCGCGGTTGAAGACGTCGACATTCTCGCCCATCCGGTAGGCGAAGTGCACGGCGGCCTCGTGAGGTTTCAGGGGCCGGCGGTAGATGCTCCGCGGCTCGTCCAGGCGGCGGAATGAAACGTAATGGCCCTTGGCGTCCTTCTCGGCCACGAAGATCGCCACGGTGTTTTCGGACGGTTCCCAGTCCTTCGGCTGAATTTCCTCGAAGATCAGGTACTTCTGGCGGTAGGCGTCGCGGCCGCCGTATACGCGGCCGGAGCAGGCGCCGCTCGGCCAGCAATCCTCGTCGTAGAGCCACGGCTGAACGCCCGTATGGGCGCCTTCATCTATGGCCGTCCGGACGGCCTCCATCCATTCCGGGCCGAAGTATGGCGTCGCAAGGCCGCGGCGGGCATGCATGAACGCGCCGCCCAGTCCACCGCGGGCCATCTCGCGCATCTGGCGGCGGATCTCTTCCGGGTCCAGGCGGTCGTTCCACGACCAGAAGGTCGTCGTGCGCCACTGGCTCCCGCCGTGTCCGGCCTCTCTGAAGCGCTGCACAAGGTCCATGCTTGGTTCCTTCTCAGCGGTGCATTTCTGAATCATTGCAGCCGTGTGCAGCCACGGCTAACACGATAGCGCACCCTATTGTGCGCGGCGGGTCTCCTGAACTGCCGCGCAAATCGCAATCCTGCGCCGTCGTGCCAAGTAAGACGGCTACAGATCGAAAGGCACTGCGCCAAGCCCGAGGGCTGCATCGCGGAAGGCGTCGCCACGCTGCTCGTAGTTGTCGAACATGTCCAAACTCGTGTAGCCCGGCGCCAGGAGCACCACGTCGCCCGGCCGGGCCAGGCCGGCCGCGCGCCCGACCGCGTCGGGCACACTCGATGCGCGTTCAACGTGCGGCCCGTCGCGGCCGATCGCACGCTCCAGTGCCTCGGCCATCTCGCCGATGAGGAGCACGGCCCGTGCCTTGCGGCGGACGGCCTCGATCATCGGCGCCATCTCCATGTGCTTGTCGCGACCGCCGGCCACAAGCACCACGGGGCCGTCGAACGCTTCCATCGACGCCCGGGCCGCCAGCGGCGTCGTCGCCTTCGAGTCGTTGACAAAGAGGACGCCGTCCCGCCGCCCGATCGGCTCCAGCCTGTGCCGCAGGGCGCGGAAACCCGCCACGACCTCGCCGATGGTTTCTACGGACACGTCCAGCAGGTGCGCAGCGGCAGCCGCCGCGGCGATGTTCGCCAGGTTATGGCGACCCAGGAGATGGACGCGGCCCGCCAGGTCCAGACGCGCCTCCTTGGCGCCCATGCGGAATACGAGCGTCTGGCCGTCGACGTACACGCCCTCCGCCAGCGGACGCGAGCCGGAGTACCAGACGACGCGGCTGCCGCGGCCTTGAGCGTCGGCCTGCCACGACCGCAGCCGCTCGTCGTCGGCGTTCAGAACGGCGACATCGCCGGGCGACTGGAACCGCACAAGGGTCCGCTTGGCCTCGACGTAGGCCTCCATCGAGCCGTGGCGGTCGATGTGGTTCGGGCTCAGGTTGGTCGCGACGGCGATTTGCGGGCTCCAACCGAGGGCCGAAAGGTCCTCCAACTGAAAACTCGAGAGTTCCAGGACGACCCACTCCTGGGGGCGAATCTCGCCGAGTTCCTCCAGCAGGCTCGTGCCGATGTTGCCGCCCACGCGCGACGGGCGGCTGCGCCGGAGCATCTCGCCCACCAGGGCCGTCGTGGTGCTCTTGCCGCTGGAGCCGGTTACACCGAGGACCGGCGCAGGGCAAGCCTCGACGAAAAGGTTCATCTCGGAGGTGATCTCGGCCCCGGCGGCCTCGGCCATGCGGACAAACTCGGACTTCTTCTTGTCCACGGCCGGGTTGACGACGACAACGTCGGCCCCGGTGAAGTCGGCGGCCGCGTGGCTGCCCAGATGGTAGTTGATAGGAATGCCTTCGAGGGCCTTGATGCTGGAGGCGAGGGGCTTGGCGCCTTTCAGGTCCGTAACGGTGACGCTGGCGCCGAGGCCGGCCATATAGCGGGCGGCGCCGACGCCGCCGCCGAAAAGCCCGAGGCCCATCACCGTAACGGCCCGGCCGCGAAAGCGATCAGCCACCGTCGCGCGAGACTGACAGCGGGGGCGATTCGGAACCGTGCCCGACGTGTTACGGCGAGCCTCCATCCGGCTGTCCAGGGGGACCCTCAAGCGCCCGGAGACGGCGATGCGGCGCGACGGGCCAAGGCTTCGGCCAGAGCCGCCTTGAAATCCACCGTGGCCACCTCGATCGCGTCTTCCCAGTTCACTTCGCCCAAGTGCTCGTACTCCGGCCGCTCCCAGGCGTAGATGACACTGCGGGAGACCGTTACGAGCCCGCCCCAACCGTCATCGTGGAACGCCAGCGTGGCATCGGCGACCGTCCCGCCCTGGGTGCCGACGCCCGGGACCAGGAACAGGCTGTTCGGCATCATGTCGCGAAGGATCTTGGTGTCTTCCGGGTACGTCGCGCCGACGACGGCGCCGACGAGGCTGTAGCCGGAATCGCCGACACAGCCGACTTGGTTGGCCCAGTCGTTGACGCGTTCGGCGACGCGTTCGAAGAATCGGCGGTTTTCGCCGTCCTTCAGGTCCTGGAATTCCTTGGCCGAGGGGTTGGTGGTGCGGACGACGACGAAAACGCCCTGCCCGCCCGCCTTCGCCACCTCGATGAACGGCTGAACGCCGTCCGAACCGAAGTACGGATTGACGGTCACGGCATCGACGGTGACGGCATGTTCCTTCTTGCCCTCGCCGAGGAAAACCTCTTCGAGGTGTGCGACGGCGTAGGCCGCGGCGGTCGAGCCGATGTCAGCACGCTTGACGTCGCCGATGACGAGCAGCCCGGCCTCGTGGGCGTAGTCGACCACGTCGAAGTAGGCCCTCATGCCCGTGGGGCCGCAGCGCTCGAAGCAGGCGCTCTGGAGTTTGACGCACGGGACCTGGGCGCCGACGATGTCGATGACGCTCTGGCAGAACTCGCGGGCCGCCGCAGCCTGCTCGGAGAGGCCCCCCGGCGACTTGGCCGCAATCTCGCGAATCTGCTTGGGCAGACGCTCGTACATCGGATCCAGGCCGATGCAGATGGGCGCCTGCTTCTCCTCAATGGCGTCCAGCATCCGGTCCGAAAATGCGGTAGCCACACTCACCTCCCTGTTTCAGATACACACTTCCCACGCCCGAAGTAGTCAGTCTCGGCCGAAAAAACCACTTTAGTGCCCCGGAGGCGCAATTTCAAGGATTTTTCAGGGGGCGGCCGAAATGGGACATCTACGCCGCTCGCCTCATCCGCCCAGCGCCGCGCACAACTTGCCCAGTTGATCGTCCACCGAGTTCTCCTCGGCGTTGAACGTGCCGGCCAGGAACCGGCCCGTCGGCGGCGCCACGGCGATGTTCCCCTCCGCAGGGTTCTTGCTCTGGGCCAGGTAACTCTCATAGTACATCTTGTAGGCCACCTGGGCGTCCGCTTCAGTCTGGTACTTAATGAGGAAAAGGTAGTTCGGCGCACCCGCCTTGGCGGTCTTGTAGCCGACGATGGCCACGTCGGTGTCGGGCATCAGCGAGAATGCCCGCGCCATGGCCGCCGGATCGCCCTTTGGCACGAAACCCAGCGACGCCAGGATCGGGAACGTGTGCAAATAATACCGCTCGCCCTCCAGCGAATTCAGGGGGAAGTTGTCCAGCAGGGCCGGCCGATACCCGGTCGTCGCAATCTGGTCGGCCACCCAGCGGCCGAAGTCCATCAGCACCGGCGTCGGGTCCATCGACCCGGAGTACTCGGCGGTGACCAGGTATGAACCCTTGACCAGGGCCAGGGCCGTCGTGCTCATGCGGGCCGCCAACCCGATGTTCGGGAACGTCGTGCCCGAGGAACTGACGCTGAAGACGCCGTACGCATCCTGCGGCCCATTCATCTCGAAGATGCGCAGCGTGACCGTCTCGTTCTGGCCGCGCGTGTACTTGCGCGTCGCACTCTTGACGTAGCCGTAACCCTTCAGGGTTGTGGCCAGGGCCGGAACGTCGGTGTCCACGAGTTCAACCTTCTCAGCCGGATTGGCGACCGGCCCGAAGACCTTGATGTCGCCCTGGGCGGCCTTCCAGTCCGAGACGTCGCCAACGCTCGGGAAGAGTTTCAGGACGGCGGCATGCGGCCCGGTGGGCTCGACCTTCTGTTTAGGCTTGCCCTCTTCGGACGGCGTCGTGCTGCACCCGGCCACGCCCACGGCCACCGCCACAAACACAAGCGCCAGCCATTGCCAGAATCGTAGTCTGCTAGCCATGAGAGGCTCCTCCGTGTGAATTTCGCGCGGTAGGTCCGCTGCGATGGACGGATTATGCGCCACGCAGGCCGGGACTGCAACTTATTTCACCCACCCCGGCCACGCCATCACCTTACTGGGGTGGCATGGTCACGCTGTTGCGTGGTACGTGTTTAGCGTGCCAGACAAGAGTTGTCATTCTGAGCGAGCGAGAGCGAGCGAAGAATCTCGGCCGCCCGAACGGCGAGATTCTTCGGCCCCGTAAACGGGGCCTCAGAATGACAGCGCTAAACACATACGTTGCGTGACCATGCCACCCTCGTACTCACGCACTACCACCCCGGCCACGCGGCCAGAGGCTTGACGGCGGCGGGGGCTGCGGCGCCAGGCGGGTCGGGCGAGAAGGCGACCGCCAGCCGGAGGCTCGTCACCTTGCCCGGCAGGCGGACGACGAGTTTCCTGGCGTCGGGCTGCTGATGCTCGGGCGGCGGGGCGCTGCAACTGACCGTCTCAAAGACCGCCCCCTCCGGCGCGAGGATCCGCCCGTAAAGCCGCTTGCCGCCCTGCTCCAGCGCAACGTTGCACTTATCGAGCGTGACCTTCGCCTGCGTGACCATGCCCCAGAGGACTTCCACGGGGGCGGCGGCCTCGACCTCGTCCTGAATGAGAATCCGCCGGCCACCCTGCATGGCGATGCCGCGCAGAACCGACTTCGCCTGCGGATACGCCTGCGTAAGGTTGGCCACGGCCGAGCCGTCGCGCCCGGCGGCCGCAAAGGCGACGATCGGGGCCTTGGCCTTGGGCGCCTGGTTCTCACCGTTGATGAGGAGGGTGTTGTGCGACTCGGTTCTCAGGCGGTAATAGGTCCAGCGCTTGTTGCCGAAGTAGCCGGGCATGTTGTAGTCGTCGGACCCGAGGTCGGCGGCCCATCGCTGGCCGAGGGCGTCCATCACGAACGCACCCGTGTCCAGATGGCTGTGATTGGCCGCATTGTCGCCGCCCTTAAAGCCCACCCACAGGGCCTGCGGGTCGTTCCAGGCGCTGCGGAGGAACACGACGTCGTCTTTGCGGAAGTACTTGGAGAGCGCCAGGCCCGATGCGGCCGGGTCCTTCCCCTCCTGGCTGTACCAGATGAGGTCCATAGCGCTGCCGCGCACCTCCTGCCGATGGTGCCACGCGCATACGCCGCAGTTGAACGTTCGGGCCAGCCAGAACATCGACGGCGCCGAGCCGGCGCCGTCGTGGGCGTCGGCGAAGTTGAACGTCCTGCCTGTCGGGCCTGTGAAGTAGATGCGGAAGATCCCGGCCTGCGACAGGCCCGGCGACTTCTCCAGGCCCGCCATCGTCCCGAGGGCCGACTGGAGCGCCCCGAGATAATACGACGTGTATAGAAGCGTATAACCCCAGTAGCCCGGCCCCTCGTTCCACGAGCCGTCGGGACCGAAGTTCGCCATGGCGGGCAGCACGGCCTTGAGGCCCGATGCCAGGACCTCGCGGGCCGCGGCCGGCTCTTCGTCGGAGACCGCCAGCGCCCCGACCGCCAGGCCGCCGTTACAGACCTGGCTCCAGTTGTGGTGCGCCCTGGTCCACCAGCCGAACTTGCCCGTGCCGCGATACGATTTCAGGCCGGGCCCCAGGCCCTTCTCCATCAGGGCCTTGCGGACCGTCGCCCGCTGCTCCTTCGAGAGGTAGTCGTAGAGCCAGTCGTAACCGATGCCCAGCGCGCACGACATCTCGGCCGTGTCGAGGAAGTGCGACGGGTTCCAGTCATGGAACGCCGCGGCCGCCTCCAACTCCTTGGCGGCGCG
>JAPLMO010000452.1 GCA_026386995.1 Planctomycetota bacterium
GATCTGGACGCGATGGTGGGCCTCGTAGCGGTCGCGGAGGCCCTTGAGGATTTCCACGGTCTCCACGGGCGACGGCGGCTCGACGATGATCGTCTGGAACCGGCGTTCCAGCGCCCCGTCCTTCTCGACGTACTTGCGGTATTCGTCGAGGGTCGTGGCGCCGATGCACTGGATCTCGCCGCGCGACAGCGCGGGCTTCAGGACGTTGGAGGCGTCGATCGCGCCCTCGGCGCCGCCGGCGCCGACGAGCGTGTGGAGTTCATCGATGAAGAGGATGATGTTGCCTGCGCGGCGGACCTCGTTCATGACGGCCTTGATGCGTTCCTCGAACTGGCCGCGGTACTTCGTGCCGGCGACCATCATGGCCAGGTCCAGCACGACGATGCGCCGATTCAGGAGCAGTTCGGGAATCTCGCCGCTGACGATCTGCTGCGCCAGGCCTTCAACGATGGCGGTCTTGCCGACGCCCGCCTCGCCGAGCAGCACGGGGTTGTTCTTGGTGCGCCGGCAGAGGACCTGAATGACGCGCTCGATTTCGCCGAGGCGTCCGATGACGGGGTCGAGTTTGCCTTCGAGGGCCTGTTGCGTGAGGTCGCGGCCGAAGGAATCGAGGGCCGGGGTCTTCGACTTGCCGCGCCGCTCAACGTAGTTATGTCCAAGATTCCTTGCCTCTTCGATGGCGAACTCGATGACTTTCTTGGCGCGCGGCGTCTGCGGCAGTTTTCCCATCGTCACCATGTTGGGGCCGCTCTTGACGATCTTCTCGACCTCCAGCCGGATCTTCTTCAGGTCCACCTGGAGGTTGTGCAGCACGTTGGCCGCAACACCCTGGCCTTCTTTCACCAGCCCGAGGAGAATATGTTCGGTCCCCACGTACTCGTGGTTGAACCGCTGCGCCTCCTGGTTGGCCAGGGCCATGACTTTCCGGGCCCGGTCGGTGAATCGTTCGAACATTTATTCCGCCTTGACAGGTGATTGAACGCCAGCCTCCACGCTTCCCGCGTCCGGCTAGACTCCGCTCAATCGTTCGTTCGCCTTCATTCTATCCCTACCGTCCGTTTTCATCAACCCCGGCGTCCCCGAAAGCCTCGCAGGGGGACACTCGCCGGCGCTTGAATTATCGTCACAATCCGACTGTCATTCTAGCAAAACCCGTGCCTCAGCCCTCGGCATCGCCATTTTCCCGGCGGACAGGACTCTTGATGTGAGCGCCTGCCGGTATTCCCGACTCGGGCGGTAGAGTACCCGCAAAGGCGCCGGCCCCCCGCCGAGCCTACTTCTTCTGCGCCGGATATTCGGACGCCAGCGATTCCAGTTCGCGGCCGATCTGGAAATCCCAGCGGCCTTCGTCGTCCAGATAGCGGGCGCGGCAGAGGACGGCTCGCGCAGCCGCGGCGTTGCCCCGACGGCGGGCGACCGCCGCCAGTTGCAGCGTCGCCTCCACGTCGGCGGCGTCGGCCTGGAGCAAGCGGCCCAGGATCGCCTCGGCCTCGTCGAGCCGTCCCTGGAGATACGCCGCCGTCGCCGCCTTAAAAGCCTCGTCCCGCTCGGGGTCCCGCAGCCATCGACGCCGCGTCCGATAACCGAGAGCCAACGCAACCTGGCTGCTCGCATACACGCCGCCCGCCAGACACGCCAAGGCAATGGCTGCCGCAACGCTGTCGGAGTCGGGCGCGAAAACGACCTGGTACAGCGCGGCCAACGCGAGGGCCGCCCATGCCAGCGCGCGAACCGTCCCGTAAACGAGGCGACCCAGAAGAATCTCCCCGGCCCCAGGAACGAACAGGTTCAACGTCCAGGCGCAGGCTGGATGAGGCAGGCGCGGCATACGTGTACCCTCTTGGCCCGGCACAACCGCCGGGCGTTGCCCGAGGCCATGCTGCCGTTCGCTTATAGACCCCCGCCGCGCGGCCGTCAATGGTTTTCCCTCGGCCATGGTACTGCGTCAGTTACGAGGGGGCGTGGCACGGCTGGCTTGTCCAGCCGTGGCGGAAGGCCCGCGAGGTTTCCCACGGCTGGACAAGCCAGCCGTGCCACACCCGCTGATGCACTACCGGTCATCTCGCCCGACATCCGTCGGTTGCCAAAACGGCAGCAGGGCCCGCGGGGAAGGTAACGAGGCTGTCGGAATGGCAGGTCACACAGCCACTTGTTCGTGGTATCATGGGGGCTTGTGCAAAGGCCCCCGCACGAAGCATGGGCGGGCGCGGCGGCGGGACCACAGGAACGGCCGCCGGGGCCGTATCTGGCACGGCTTTTGCACTTTTAACCCTCGATGGGTGTGTGCATCACGAACAGAGTACCCTAGAACGTGCCTCGCGAAGCGAAAGGAGCCAGACCCATGGCTACAAGCAAGATCATCGGTATTGACCTCGGAACCACCAACTCGGTCGTGGCGGTCAAGGAGGGCGACAAGGTAACGGTCATCCCGAACGCCCAAGGCAGCCGCCTGACGCCCTCGGTCGTCGCGTTCACCGACAAGAACGAGCGGCTCGTGGGCCAGGTCGCCAAGCGCCAGGCCATCACGAACCCCCGCAACACCATCTTCTCCATCAAGCGGTTCATGGGCCGGCGGCACCGCGAAGTGGCCGACGAGGAGAAGATCGTCCCATACCAGATCACCGGCGGCGCGGATGAACTCGTCAAGGTGGGCGTGCGCGGCAAAGAGTACACGCCGCCCGAAATCTCGGCGATGATCCTCCAGGACCTCAAGCGCACGGCCGAGAACTACCTGGGTGATGAAGTGAAGAAGGCCGTCATCACCGTGCCGGCGTACTTTAACGACGCCCAGCGCCAGGCCACCAAGGACGCCGGGACGATCGCCGGCATGGAGGTTGTCCGGATCATTAACGAGCCGACCGCCTCGGCCCTCGCGTACGGCCTCGACAAGAAAAAGAACGAGAAGATCGCCGTTTACGATTTCGGCGGCGGCACGTTCGATATCTCGATCCTCGACGTCGGCGAAGGCGTCTTCGAGGTCATCGCCACCAACGGCGACACCC
>JAPLMO010000486.1 GCA_026386995.1 Planctomycetota bacterium
AAGACCCAAATCGGCAAAAAGGGGCTGTTTTTTTGATCTCGAATGTGTGGACCAGACCAAGGATAGTTAACGGCGTTGCCTGCCACCCCCGGCAGCAAGGACGGCGTGCAGGTCCGCAAGGTGGGCCTCTCGTTCCCCGGCGCGGGCCGCACACACGAAATCTACGAGTACACGCTGCGGCTGCCGATGGCCGACGGCTCGTGGCGGTCGATGGCGGCGGCCAACCAGGCGGCGCGCGACAAGACGTTCCACCTCGGCCAGGTCGACGCCGCCGAGACGGTGTTCCAGGTGCCGCCCGATTCAATCAAGGGCGAGTCAGGGGGCGCCGACTGCGGGGTGTACCGCCCGGCCGGCGTGCCGCACCTGTACGTGCTGGGCGGCTGCGCCGATGTGCCGCGCGATGCGGCCGCAACGCTCCTGACGCCAATTGTACTGATCGACGTCGGCGCCAAAGTCGGCGCCGCGGCGGCCGCCGAGGCCAAGGCGCGGCCCGCCATCGCAAACGCGAAGGTCGACAAAGGCGCCGCCGGCGCCAAGCCCGCCGCGACGGGAGACACGAAGGAACTGCTCGGCGGCGTCAGGCCGACCGATAAGCCCGCTCGCACTGTGGCCTCGCCCGACCGCCAGGTGCCTGTAATCGCCACTGTCGACGTCGTGGTAATCGGCGGCGGCACGGGCGGCGCGCCGGCCGGCATCGGCGCGGGCCGCGAGGGCGCAAAGACCCTCCTGGTGGAGTACCTGTACGACCTTGGCGGCGTGGCCACGGCCGGACGCATTATCAGGTACTACCACGGCAACCGCATCGGATTTACGGCCGAGGTCGACAAGGGCATCAAGGAGATGGGGGCCGCCAACGAAGTCGTCGCCAAGGCCGAGTGGTGGCGCGAGGCCAACCGCAAGGCGAAAACCGAGATCTGGCTCGGAGCGATGGGCGTCGGCGCATTTGTCGAGGGCGGCATGGTGAAGGGCGCCGTCGTGGCCACGCCCGAAGGCCGCGGTGTCGTCCTCGCCAAGACCGTCATCGACTCGACCGGCAACGCCGACATCGCCGCCGCCGCCGGGGCACAGACCGATTACACCGGCGCCGACGAGCCGGCAGTCCAGGGCGCCGGCCTGCCGCCGCTGAACCTGGGCGCGGCGTACACCAACACCGATTACACCTTCGCCGACGACACCGACGTGGTCGACTTCTGGCAACTCTTCGTCTACGCCCGCGATAAGTTCAAGACCGCCTACGACTTGGGGCAACTCGTCGATACGCGCGAGCGGCGGCGGATCGTGGGCGACGTCACCATTACGCCCATGGACCTCATCCTCGGCCGCACGTGGCCCGACTCGGTCGTCTACGCCAAGAGCAACTTCGACAGTCACGGGTTCACGGTGCACCCGATTTTCTTCGCCATGCCGCCGGGGCACGAGGACTACTCGGCGTTCGTCCCCTTGAGGGCGATGCTGCCGAAGGGTTTTGACGGCATCGTGGTGACGGGCCTTGGCGTGAGCGCCCAGCGCGACGCCATGCCGCTCATCCGCATGCAGCCCGACGTGCAGAACCAGGGCTATGCCATGGGCATTGCGGCGGCGATGGTCGCGCGGTCGTCGGCCACGATCCGCAACTTCGACCTGAAGGGCCTCCAGAAGCAACTCGTCCAGATCGGGTGCTTGCCCGAGCAGGTGCTCTCCGACAAAGACTCGCTGCCGATGCCGAAGGCGAAGGTGGCCGAGGCCGTGGCGGCCCTCGGCCGCGCGGCCGCAGAAACCAAATCTGGATCGACCAAGGAAGAACTTGCCCGCCGGCAGGCGCTGGCCGTGGTCTTCGCGCAGAGCGAGACGGCCCTGCCGCTGCTGGAGAAAGCCTACGCCGCAGCCTCGGACGCCGACGCCAAACTCACGTACGCCAACGTCCTCGCCCTTTTTGGCAACAAGGCCGGCGCCGACACGCTGCTGGAGAAGGTCAAGGCCACGGCCGCGTTCGACAAGGGCTGGAACTACACCGGCATGGGCCAGTTCGGACGTAGCGTCAGCGCGCTGGACCAGTACATCATCGCCCTGGGGCGCACACACGACCCGCGGGCGCTGGAGGCGATTCTCGAAAAGGTCGCCATGCTGGACGCCACAAAAGAGTACTCGCACCATCGGGCGTGCGCGGTGGTGCTGGAGACCCTCGGCGACCCGCGTGCCGCCAAGCCGCTGGCCGACCTCCTCGCAAAGCCCGGCATGACCGGCTACGCCACCACGACGGTCGCCGACGCCGGGCGCATCGCCGGCACCGGCGGCGGCACCGAGACCAAGCCGCGCAACGACTCGCTGCGCGAACTGGTCCTGGCCCGCGCGCTGTACCGCTGCGGCGACTCCGGCGGCATCGGCCGAAAGATTCTGGAGCAGTACGCCAAGGACCTGCGCGGCCACTACGCCCGCCACGCGCAGGCGGTTTTGGCCGACAAGAAGTAGTACGAGAGTAGTGTAGGCCGGGGCAACGCCCATCAGCGAAGAGGTGCTGGAGGTCGAGCCGTGACGCGGCTAATCGGCCAGCGGCTCGGCAATTGCTTAGTTACCTAGTCACCTAGTCACCTAGTTACCTAGTTACCTAGTCACTCAGTCACCCGTCTTCCGCCCGATAATAACCTCGTACACCCCCAGCGGCTCAGGCAACGCGGCGAAGTCCGAGAACCCCGCGGAGCGAAACAGGTCCTGAAGGTGCTCCGGGCTGCGGTGGATCATGCGAAGCCCGAACACGCGGCGGAAGAAGCGGTCCGTCCCGTGCGAGTCGGAGATGCTGTTGAAGACGATCGCGCTGCCGCGCGGCATAACGGCGGCCACGGCGAGGGCGATGTCGCGGATTTGCTGGTCGTCGAGGTACTCGCAGATGCCCAGCATCTGGACGATGTCGGGCGGCCGGTCGAGCATGCCCGCCACGTCGCGAACGTCGCCCTGGATGAACCGCACGCGATCGTGCGTGCCGTGCCTGGTCGCCAGTTCGCGGCCGTGGTCGAACGCGCCGCTCGAAAGGTCCACCAGCGTTGCCTTCGCCAGGCGGTCGCACTCATTGAGCGCATCGTGGACGACGTGGCCCGGCCCGGCCCCGAGGCACAGGATCTCGACCGGCTCGCGGTCGGCCGCCGCAATCAGGCGCGCGAGCACCCGCCCGCCCAGTTTCCGCCGGTTCCGCAGGGCCATCGGAATGGTGCCCAGGGTGCACAGAAGTTTGTCGGCCAGCCGGCGGCGGCGATTCTGGTAGCAGATCACCATGCTCTTCCAGCCGCCGGGGTCGGCCCAGTTGGCGGCGGCCAGTTCGCTCCTGAGGAACCGGAAGAATACCTTCTGCACGGCGGCCGGGAAATAGTTGGCTAACGGGTGGATGACGGCGGCCTTCAAAGCCCGCCGCAGGGACCCCAGACGCTCGAACTGGAGGCCTTCAAGCCAGGACTGCGGCGCGTTGATCGGTTCGATGGGCATGCCATTCAGTATAGGCGATAGCGCGGCAAAATTCAAACCCCCGGCACTGCCGGGGGATGCCGTTCGTGCTACGCAAGCGCCAGCGCCATGTGCGTCACCGGCAGCGGCATGTCGGGGGAGGTTTCCGTATCGGTGACCGTAAAGCCCAGGCGCTCGTACCACTGCCGCAAGGGAGCGTCGGTCGCCCACATGCCGAGGGTCATTTGCCGCGCGCCCATCCGCCGCGCCTCGGCCAGCGCGTGATCGACCAGCCTGCGGCCGCAGCCTTTGCCGCGATGGGCGGGCAGGACCGCCAGCCGCCGCATCTGGACGGCCCCGTCTTCCTCGGGCTTCAGGGCCACGCAGCCGACCGCCCGGCCCGCCTCTTCGAGGATGAAGAATCGGCTGCCGGAGTCCATCTGCTCCAGGATCCACGACGGCCCGAAGTGCCAAGCGTGGTGCCTGAAGTTCTCGGGCGTCAGGCCCAGCCGGTCGTACACGGTCTCGAACGATTGCCGGATCAGCCGCAAGAGGAGCGGCGCATCGTCGCGTGTGGCGGGGCGGATGAGCGGGGTCATAACGTGCTTTCACCGAAGTTATGTAGCCGGCACAACTCGAGCGCTCGAGCCCCGAGCGTAAGCTCGGGGTCATCGCCGACCGGGCAAGACTTACCTGCTGCGCACGTGCCCCCGACCTTACGGTCGGGGCTCGATGCGTGGCGCCGGCGCCCTCACGTGTGGATTTTCTTCAGCAGCCACGCCATGTTCTCGCCCAGGGCGACCATCGTCCGCTGGCCTTCCTCGTCGTTGGCCACCTCGCCCTTATTGCGCCCGAAGCCCATGTTCCAGTAGATCGACCCCGGCACGATCATCTGGCTGATGAGGAAAAGGTGGTTCATGGAATCGAAGGCGTGTATCTCGCCGCCGCGCCGGACCGCCACGACGGCCGCCCCGACCTTGCGGCGGAACATGTCGCCGTTGGCCTTCGCCACCAGGCCGGCCCGGTCGATCAGGGCCTTCATCTGCGGCGTGATGTCGGCGAAGTACGTCGGCGAGCCCAGGAGGATGCCGTCGGAGGACTTCATCTTCTCGATGCACCGGCCGATGAGGTCGTCGGGCTGGGCGCACTGGCCGTTCTTCAAGTCGAAGCAGCGGTAACACGCAACGCAGCCCTGGACGGCCTTGCCGCCGAGTTGCACAAGTTCCGTCTCGACGCCCTCGCGCTGGAGCACTTCGCAGACCTTCGCGAGGAGCGCCTGCGTGTTGCCCCCTTCGCGTGGGCTGCCGTTGAACGCGGTGACTTTCATGCGAACCCTTTCGCCCTTGTGCCTTAGCCGTTAGTGCCGGGGCGTTGCCCCGGCCTACACAACCTATCCGCGATACAGCGCCAGGAATCCTTCAACCGTCAGCCCCGCGTTCTTGATCTGGCGGATCAAGAGGCCGTGCTTGACCGTCTTATGGCGCGGGATGACAAGCCTGGCCGCATGGCCGGGCTTGACGAGCACCATGTGCTTGCCGCCCTGGCGCAGGATCCATCCGTCTCTCTCGAAGGCCTTGACGACCTTGTGCGTTGGAAGGCTACTGAGCGCGGGCACGGTGTCGTTCCTGGCCTGATGCAATCCAATCCGCGATGGCGTCGCGCATGTTATAGAGCGCCTCTTCGGGCGTCTCGCCGTCCGTGACACAGCCCGGCAGCGACCGGCACTCGGCCACGAAGCCGCCATCGACCACGTCGGGCTCAATGGTCACGTTGTACGCCTTGCCGGCCGCCTGCACCTTCGCCCGCGTGACTTTGACGGTGCGGTCCAGATGCGCGAGCACGAAATCGTGCAGCGGCTTGATCGCCAGGACGCTGACCAACTGGCCGCGCTTCAGGATGTCCCTCATAACCGCCTTATCGTCGGTCAACCGGAACACCGTGTCGCCGTCGGTGACCAGCGAGAGTTGCGCCAGGGGATGCCTGACCATGTCCGGGTGCTCCTTCAGGATGGCGAGGGCCTCGCGGAGCCGCTGAAGGCTGAGCCCGCCGTCTCGCAGCCGCTTGGCGACCCGCGCCTGCACGAGGTCCAGAAACGAGTACAGCCGGCGGCTGCCGCGGCCTCCGGCCTCGCCGACGGAGGGCTTCACGATCCCCAGCCGGTCCCAGTAGCGCAGTTGGCGCTCGCTGGCCCCGGTCACGGCGCTTGCCGTCTTGGTGTTATAAGCGTTCACGTCCGCCTCCTGTCATCCTAATGACACGCGTGTCATTAGATTATAGTCGGCTCGCGGGAACGGTCAAGTCAAATCCGAATCGCGCACTCATGTAGGCCGGGGCATCGCCCCGGCTCGGCTGGCCGACGCCGCCAGTGCCGGGGCGTTGCCCCGGCCTACACAACTTTCGTGTCGTGTCGCGCCCGCGCCGCCCCCGGTGTGTTCACCGGGGGCTAAATATGGCGCTGCACCGCGGCGCTTTACTTCGCCACGATATTAAGCATCCGCCCGGGGATGTAAATCACCTTGCGGACCGCGGCGGCGCCGATGAATTCCTTGATCTTATCGAGCCCCAGGGCCGTCGCGCTGACGACCTCTTCGCTCGCACCGGCCGGCACCTGCACGTGCGCCCGCAGTTTGCCGTTGACCTGGACGGGGATCGAGAGCACGTCTTCCCGGCACGCCGCCTCCGAAAATTCCGGCCACCCCGCCGCCAGCACCGACGGTTCGTGCCCCAGCGTCACCCACAGTTCCTCCGCGAAATGGGGCACAAATGGCGCGAGCAGCCGCACCATCGACTCCAGCGCGAAGCGGAGGACGGGGGCGGCCTCGGCGGCGCGCGGGGCTTCGGCAATAGCGTTCGCCAGTTCCATCACGGCGGCCACGGCGGTGTTGAACTGCCAGGAGTGCTCGATGTCGTCGGTCACCTTGCGGATGGTCTGGTGGGTCTTTCGCCAGAGGGCCTTGGCGGCCGCATCGAGGTCGCCGCCATCTCCGGCGTACGGCCGCACGCTCGCCATCACCTCCATCCGCTCGGCCGCCTGCCGCCACACGCGGTCCAGGAACCGGCGTGCGCCCACGATGGCGTCGTCCTGCCACTCGGCGTCCTTCTGCGGCGGACCGACAAAGAGCGTGTACAGGCGCTGCGTGTCAGCCCCGTACTCGGCGATAACGGCATCGGGCGAGACCACGTTACCCTTGCTCTTAGACATCTTCTCCAGTTTATGCGTAATGGAGGACTGCTTGCAGATCATCCCCTGCGTGAAGAGCGCCTTGAACGGCTCGGCGAAGCCCACATGCCCGGCGTCGAAGAGCGCCTTGCAGATAAACCGCGTGTAGAGGAGGTGCAGCACGGCGTGTTCGATGCCGCCGATGTACTGGTCCACCGGCATCCAATAATCCACTTTCGCGCGGTCGAAGGGCTTCGCGTTCGGCTTGCGCTCGGCGTCGGTCAGCGTGTACCTGAGGAAGTACCAGCAAGAGCAGAGCCACTGGGCCAGGGTGTCGGTCTCGCGCCGCGCGGCCGCGCCGCACGCCGGGCACGGCACGTTCACCCACGAGGCGACCTTCGCCAGCGGGCTTTCGCCCTTGGGCGGGAACTCCACGTCGGTTTCCGGCGGCAGTTCCACCGGCAGTTGATCCATCGGCACCAGCACTATGCCGCACGAGGGGCAGTGGATGACCGGAATCGGGGCGCCCCAGTACCTCTGGCGGCTGATGAGCCAGTCGCGCAGGCGATAGTGGACCGTCCGGGCGCCCATCTTCTCGGCGTCAAGGTACGCAATAACGTCCGGGATGCCCGACGGCGACAGCGTGCCGCTCATCGGGCCGGAATCGACCATGACGCCGGCATCTACATATGCCGTCTCAAGCGCATCGGCGTGCAGCGGCCGCGGCTCGCACGCCATCGGCCCCGTGCCGGGGTCGGCCGGCTGTATCACCACCTTGACCGGCAGCCCGTACTTCCTGGCGAACTCAAAATCGCGCTGGTCGTGGGCGGGCACGGCCATGACGGCCCCCGTGCCATACTCCATCAGCGCGTAGTTGGCCACCCACAGGGGAACGCGCTCGCCATTGACCGGATTGATGCAATGTGCCCCCGTAAACACGCCCTCTTTTTCGACTGCCGCGTCGCCGCGCACGGCGGCCGATTGCAGGCGGCACCGCTCGCAGAACGCGAGCACTTCCTTCTCGCGGGGCGTGCCGGCCACGAGTTTGCGGACCAGCGGATGCTCCGGTGCAAGGCTCATAAACGTGACGCCCCACAGAGTGTCCGGCCGCGTGGTGAAGACCGGCAGCGGCGTGCCATCTTCCAACTTAAAGTCCACCCGCGCCCCCTCGCTGCGGCCGATCCAGTTAGCCTGCATCGTGCGGACGGTCTCGGGCCACTCGCCGAGTTGCGAGAGGTCCTCCAGCAACCGCTGGGCGTACTCTGTGATCTTAAAGAACCACTGCGGGATGTCGCGCTTCGCCACTTCGGCCCCGCATCGGTCGCACTTGCCGTCGACGACTTCCTCGTTCGCCAGGCCCGTCTGGCACGACGGGCACCAGTTGACCGCGGCCTTCCGCTGGTACGCCAGGCCGCGCTCGTACAGGACCAGGAAAATCCATTGCGTCCACTTGTAGTAATCGACAGCACTTGTGTTGACCTCTCGCCGCCAGTCGTATCCGACGCCCCAGCGACGGAACTGCTCCTTCATGTGCGAGACGTTCTGCTCGACCCAGGTGCGCGGCAGGACGCCCTTTTTGATGGCGGCGTTCTCGGCGGGCAGACCGAAGGCGTCCCAGCCCATCGGCGCCAGGACCTCGTAGCCGCGCATCATCTTGTAGCGCATCACGACGTCGCCGATAATGTAGTTGCGGCCGTGGCCGACGTGCAGCACGCCCGACGGGTACGGAAACATCGTGAGGCAGTAGAACTTCCTGGCGCGGGGCGCGCGGCCGTCGACCTCGAAGGTGCGGTGGTCTTCCCACCACTTCTGCCAGCGCGACTCCACGGTTTGCGGATCGTAAGCGTCCATGCGATGCCTTTCGTGCTTCGGATTTTGAGGCCATGATTCTAGGTTGCCGGGGGCTGGTTGGCAAGCACGCAGTGCCTGGCCGACGCCTCGTAGCGCGGGGCCTTGTGCCCCGCGTTTGCGAACACGCGGGGGATAAACCCCCGCGCTACACCCCGACGGAACACGCGGGCCCAGGCGCACGCGCACGCACCTTGGCGAACTCAGGCCGAATTCAAGGTTGACTCTGCCCGTACGATAAGCGATAGTTTTCCGCATATGGCTGACGCATCACACGAGGCATATTTCCAGGAACTCCTCGCCAAGGGGATGGCCGGCGCCGAGGAAGTCGCCGAGGCACGCCGCCTCATGGCCGAGGCCGCCGCGCGCGGCCGGGGGCTGTCCGCCGCCGAGGCCCTCCTGCGGGCCGGCGCCCGGGCCGCCCACGCCCACCACGCCGCCCCTGCCGCCGCCCCCGACGCCGCCACGGACGCCGCCGAGGCCGGCGCGGCCGCCGCCATGCCGTCTTCCGACCTGGAGGTGCTCGAAAAACTCGGGCGCGGCAGCCAGGCGGTGGTCTTCAGGTGCCGCCAGATTTCGCTGGACCGCATCGTGGCGGCCAAGATTCTGCTGGCCCGAATCGCCCGCGACCCCGAGGCCCGCGAGCGGTTCCTCAGCGAGGCGCGCCAGGCTGCAAACCTCTCGCACCCCAACATCGTCACCATCCACCAGATCCTGCCGTTCAAGGCGCGGTCGGCATCCGGCGGCGAGCCCATCGACACATTTTGCATCGTAATGGAGTGCGTCGACGGCGGATCGGTCGCCGAACTGCTGGCGGCCCGCAAACGATTCGACCCCGCCGAGGCCGCCTGCATCATCCGCTCCGTCGCCGAGGCGCTCGTCCTCGCCCACGGCCGCGGCATCATCCACCGCGACATCAAGCCCGCCAACATCCTGCTGACCCAGGGCGGCATGGTCAAACTGGCCGACCTCGGCTTGGCGATGCCGCTGTCGGACGCGCAGCAGGCGGGCCAGGCCGGCCGGGCCTGCGGCACGCCATACTACATCTCGCCGGAACAGGTGCGAGGCGACGCCGCCATCGATTGCCGCGCCGACCTGTACTCCCTGGCGGCCACGTTCTATCAGATGGTGGTCGGCGAGCCGCCCTTCACGGCCGCGACGCCGCGGGAAGTCGTGCGCAAGCACCTGCTTGAGAAAGTGCCGGACCCGCGCCTGCGTGTGCCGGAACTGCCGGATGCGCTGTGCCGGATGCTTATGCAGGGGATGGCCAAAGACCGCAAGGACCGCTACGAGAGCGCCGAGCACTTTATCGTCGCCCTGGACCGGATATTTCCGGCCCCCGTTGCCGCCGTCGTCGGCTCAGGCGAGCCGCAGGCCGCCGGGCAGGGCCACAAGGCCGCGCCGCCCGCCGCCGACCAGACCGTGCCGGCCTCCGCGGCAATGCTGGAGCAACTGGCGGCCGTCCCGGAATCGGAGCGCCGCCGCGCCGATCGCGTCGACGTCCTGGCGGCAAAAGCCGCCATGGCCGCTACGACCGGCCGCGCGACGGCCACGCATGCCGGCCGGCCCGCCCATGCCGATGCCGCGCGCGATCCCGAGCGGGCCCGCAAGCGCAAACTCGTGCTGATCTCGACCTTCGGCGTACTGGTCGTCTTGGCCGCCGTGGTGACCACGGTGGTCATAATCCTGTTCCCGCCGCCGTCCGACCCCGGCGCAAAGGCCCCGCGCACAAACAACACAACCATACCTCCGACGCCGCCGGTCGCACCGCCCGAGCCGCCGAAAGAGACCGGCCCGGCCGTCGCGAACACCACGAAGCCGCCCGAGCCGCCGAAAGAGGAAAAGCCTCCCGCGCCGCCCGCGCCGCAGGTCGCACCGCCTGCGCCGCAGGTAGCGCCGCCTGCGCCGCAGGTCGCGCCGCCTGCGCCGCAGGTCGCACCGCCTGCGCCGCAGGTCGCACCGCCCGCGCCGCCGCCTGCGCCGCCGAAAGAGGAAAAGCCGCCCGCGCCGCCGGGGAAGATAGGCACGGCCGTCATCCTCAGGGCCGCCAACGCCAAGATCACGGGCCCCAACGCCAAGTACGAGAAGCATGGCCCGCCCGACATCCGCGATAACATCGGCCACTGGAACAAGGCCGACACGTCCGTCTCGTGGAAAGCCCAGGTCCCGCACGCGGGCACCTACGCGGTCGAGGTCACGTACGCGCGGGACAACACCAACTCGCCCGGCGCCTACATCGTCGATGTCGCGGGCAAGAAACTCAAGGGAACGGCCAAGGGCACCGGCTCCTGGGGCAACTTCATGCAGGTCAGACTCGGCATGATCTTTATCGACACGGCCGGCCCGGCCACAATCACCGTGCGGCCCGTGTCGGTGCCTGGCGACGGGCTGATGAACCTCCAGGCGGTAACGCTCACTCTCGTCGGGCCGTAGCGTCGCCGCCTCCCGCCGGGCGCGCGAACCCCCGGCACTGCCGGGGGATGCCGTGGCACTGGCGCGGCGTGCGGGCACGGGGGGGCGCACTCGCGCACCGCATCCCCCCGCAGTGCGGGGGGCTTGTTGTGCCGCCGGACGCGCGAAAAACCCCTCTGGCGATAGCGCCAGGGCCGATTGACACAATTTTGTCCCCCCTCAAAAACAATCTTCCGAAATTCTGCAAAACGTAACTCCCGCATTATCAACGACTTCGGTCACTTCGCCTTCCCGCCGACGCCTCCAAAGTGAGCAAAGACGTGGACTCCCGGCCTCTTATGAGAAGGCCGCACGGACCCGGAGCGAAGCGCCGATGCAACCTGTTCCGCCGCCTTACGTCGCCATGCCGATGGCGATCCTGAAAATGGACCGCCTTAGGCCCTCGTCGAAACTCGTGTGGGCCTTTCTGAGGAACCGCGAGCAGTCCGACTGGACCCGCCTGCCGCAACTCCAACTCATCGCCGGCTACGTGGGCCTCGCCCCGCGCAGCGTCACGCGCGCCATCAGGCAACTGTGCCAGACGAGTCCGACGCTCCTGTTGCTCCATACGGAGCCGCGCGGCGAGCGCCAGTTGACTTACTACCGCACCGGGGCGATCCGCGTCGCGCCGGTGGCGACAAAATGTCGGCCCGCGACGGACAAAATGTCCGCCGGAGGGCGACAGAATGGACCCCGGTCACCTGACAACTTGTCGCGCCATACATATAAGCAAGAAGTAAGGTTACCTGAAAAGGAAGAGAGAAAGGGTGCGGCCGACGGACCCTCTCCCTCTGGTTCTGCAAGAGACTCTGAAACGGCCACGGCAACAACGGCCACGGCAACGGCCACAACAGCGACGGCCGACGGCGGCCACGACGGCGACGGCGACTCCCTCAACCCCTCCGAGGCCCTGATCCTGCGCCACGTCTTCCCGCACGGCTGCACGCGCAACCAGCGGGCGTGCCTGATGCAGGCGGTGGTCACCGGGCGGCGGGCCGGGGCGACGTACGCGTTCCTGGCCAACGCGGCCACGGCCCCGAGCGAAAAGACGGCCCCGTGGTTCGTCCTCGAAGAGCAGGTGGCCAAACTGCGGGCCGACGCCGCCCTGGCCGCCAAGTGGTTCGAGAACCCCGCCCTGGGCCGCCTCGGGGCCTACTATGCCGCCCTCCAGAGAGAAGGCGCCGGCAGGATGAAAGCCTGGTGGCACGAGTATCCCGACCGCCTGGCGCGAGGGCGGTGGCTGTTTGAGTGGCCGAAATCGTGCAATGTGCAGCGTGCAAAGTGAAGAGTGCGGAGTGCACGGGCAAACGAAAGGAGCATCACGATGCGTCACAATCCCAGGGCCAGGAAACGCCGGTGCACCCGTTGCGGCGAGGTGCGACTGCTGGAGGAGTTCCCGCCGCAGAAGGAGACCCGCGACGGGCGCGGCTCCATCTGCCGGTCGTGCCGGCGTCGGATGGCCCGCGCGTACCGGCGGCTGAACCAGGAGCATTACCGCCGCATCGCCCGCGAGTCGCACAGCCAGCACTGTTTCCCCGGCAAGTTTGCCGCGCGCTCGCCAGAGGAAACCGCCAAGCGCCGCAGCCGCAATCTCGCCGAGCGCGCCCTGAAGGCCGGCCGCCTCCGCCGCCCCGACCGGTGCCAGGCGTGCGGCGAACCGGCCGGGTCGACGCTTCGCATCGAGATGCATCACCCCGATTACGCCCGGCCGCTTGACGTGCGGTTCCTGTGCACGTTCTGCCACGGCCGCGAGCACCAGCGGTTCGCCGACGACCTGCCCGACCCGTGGGAGAACGGGCTGGGAAGGACGATTGCGGATTGCGAATTGCCCGCCGCGCAAATCGCGTGCGCCGAGGCGCGCCTTATTTAGCCCCCGGTGAATACACGGGGGGCCGAGCGTTCGCGGGCACCCCCGCCGCGCAAATCTCGCGTGGCGGGCGCGTCCCGCCGTGCCGCCCCCGGTGTATTCACCGGGGGCTAAATAAAGCGCGCCGTTGACGGCGCGGCGGGGGCCTCGTTATAATCACCCACTTCTACCGAGGGGAGATTATGCGCGCGGGACCAAACTGGGCAACCCATAAGCAGCAAAGGGGAATTGCGTGTTTCTAGGCGTTGATATCGGGTCGGTCAGCCTGAACCTCGTCCTCCTGGACGAGAATCTGGCGGTCGTCAGGGAGCGTTACATCCGGACGCGCGGCAAGCCCCTGGAGATCGCTCTGGAGGCGCTGGAGCAACTTTTCGCCGAAGTGCCGGCGCACCAGATCGAGGGCGTGGCCTTCGCGGGGGCCGGCACGGGCGTGCTGGGCGAACTGTACGGCATCCGGGCCGTCAACGAGGTCGTGGCCCAGGCCAAGGCCACGATGACCCTTTACCCCGACGTGCGGACCATCATCGAGGTGGGCGGCGAGGACTCCAAACTCATCCTCCTTGAGCCGGACCCGAAGACGGGCCGCCTCCGCATCCAGGATTTCGGGATGAACTCGCTGTGCGCGGCCGGGACGGGGTCGTTCCTGGACCAGCAGGCGTCGCGGCTGGGGATCAGCATCGAGGACGAGTGGGGGGCGATGGCCCTGAAGTCCAGGCACGTGCCGCGCATCGCCGGCCGCTGCTCGGTCTTCGCCAAGAGCGATATGATCCACCTCCAGCAGGAGGGGACGCCCGACTTCGTCATCGTGGCGGGCCTGTGCTTCGCGATGGCCCGGAACTTCAAGGCCGTTATCGGCAAGGGCAAGAACCTCCTGCCGCGCATCGCCTTCCAGGGCGGCGTGGCGGCCAACGCGGGGATGGTCCGGGCGTTCACCGAGACGCTGGAACTGGCGGAAGGCCAGCTTCTTGTGCCGAAGCACTTCGCGTCGATGGGCGCGATAGGCGCCGTGATGACGGCCCG
>JAPLMO010000093.1 GCA_026386995.1 Planctomycetota bacterium
GTGAAAAACTGAACAAAGGCACGGAACTGCCTTGCGGCAATTCCGGGGGGGGGGGGCTGAATTCCTTGCGATTTGCAAACCGGGCAATCTGGGCAATTTGGGCGGGCCGGTCAGAATGGCCGCTGGCGGAGCACAAGAGAAAGCGTCCGCGGTTTGCTTTCGCTAACAAGGTGAGGTATACTACCACACGCCGTGTGCTCAGGTTCTATCCGCTTTTTCCACACACAGCGGGTGCCGGTTCTGGCCGCTTGGCTTGGAGCCGCGATGAAAGTTAGAGTGCCAACACGTTTCTCCTCAGTAGCGATAGACGCCCCCTGCGCACTTGCAGGGGAGCGCTCGAACTGTTCACACGGAAACGGGGGTCCGGTCTTGTCAGGTAAAGGAGAGAGTCATGTTTCGCCGAAACACGAGAAGTCTGCTGGGGCTGCTGATTGCCGCCACGTTGGGTCTGGCGCTGGTCACACCGGCGCAGGCGGTCAACTACACGTGGAATAATGTGGGCACTGGAATCTGGGATACCACCGCCACCAACTGGAGCGGCTCGGGGTCGTTGACTCCCTGGGATAGCACCAACGGCATTGGCAATACCGCCGTCTTCAACACCGCCGGCGCAACGGCCACTGTGAGCGGCACGGTTTATACCAATGGCATCACCTTCGGCAACACGGCGACGGTCAGCGGCGGCGACGCCATCAACCTCGCCGGCACGACGCCCACCATCACGGCGACCAACAACGGGACGATCTCCTCGGTTCTTGACGGAACTGCCGGCCTGACCAAGGCCGGCAACGGCACACTGACCCTCTCCGGCGCCAACATTTATACCGGCACGACCACCGTGGGCGGCGGCACGCTCCAGGTCGGCGATGGCATCACCGGCAGCCTGAACGGCACGACCGGCACCGACCTGACCTTCGCCGGCAGCGGCAAGTTCAACGTCAACCAGGCAGCCAACGTAAACCAAGGCATGGGCGCGCTCGCCTTCAGCGCCGGCGATGGCACCATTCAATCCACTTACACCGGAATCTCCGGCTCGGACAAGGCGACCCTCACGTTTGCTTCGGTCGCGGCCCGCCCCGCCGGCGCAACCGCCAACTTCGTAGTCAGCGGCGGCAACAACGGTTCGGACGTCAAGATCATTATCACCGCCGCCCCCGCGACAGGTCAACTCATCGACCGCGGCTACTTCTTCGGCGGATCCAGTTACGCCGCCTATGACTCCGGTTCCGGTGGCTTCGTCCGTGACTACGGTGCGGGCGATACAAACTATGTCTCGGTGGCCGGCGGAGAGACCATGGGCGTTGTGGTTAGCACCGACAACGTCGCGCTCGCGGGGAACATCACGGCCCAGACCACGACCTGGGTCAACACCCTGAACCTCGGCGCGAACACCTTCGCGATGGCGACAGCCGCCGACGTTCTGAGCACCGACGGCATTCTGTCCAGCGGCAACGCCGCTGCCACCTTCAACACCGGCAAGTTGCAGCCGACCACCGCCGGCGGCGAGATGGTGGTTTGCGTGAATGCAAGCACGGACGTGCTGACGGTCGGTTCGACCATCCAGGATAACACCACCGCCAGTTCTTTGACCAAGACCGGCGCCGGCACGCTGACCCTCTCCGGCACCCACACCTACACCGGCACGACCACGGTCAACGCCGGCACGCTGAAACTGATGGCCAGCGGCACGCTGAGCACCATGGCCAACCGGGTCGTTACGGTCAGCGGCGGCATCCTCAACAACAACGGCCAGGGTTATATCATCGGCAATGGCGCGAGCGACAACAAGTTGACCGTCACCGGCAGCGGTTCCAGGGCCACAAACAATTACAACATCCAGGTCGGCACTGCAAGTGCAAGTTCGAATGACAACATCCTGGAGGTCCTGAACGGCGGCTACGCGAGCGTGGATAGCAACAACGGTTTCTTCGTCGGGAACAACGGCGGCAGCCGCAACAAGGCCACCATCGACGGCGCGGACTCGCAGATGATTGTTGGCTGGAACGGCTCCGGCACCCCGGTCCGCATTTACGGCAACGACGGCGCATTGACTGTCAGCAATGGTGGCTACATGTATAGCAGTTGGCAATTCAATATCGGCGGCACGAACTACGGCAACGGCAACACGTTGACCGTCACGGACCCCGGGTCGAGCCTTTACGACGGTGGTCCGATGCTGCTTGGCCGCAATAGCACGGGCAACAAAGTGATTGTCAAGAATGGCGGTTTGCTGACCCTGGGCGGGAATATCACCGTCGGTGAAAGAGGAGGCTCGGGCAACACGATCACCGTCACGGACGCCGGATCGCAAATAAACATACCCAGCGCCAGCATTCTGTCTGTGGGGGGGTCCAACAACGTCGTTAATGTCAATAGCGGCGGATTTATCACCGCGGGCGGGGCCGGCGGCGGCACATGGAACCTCGGCGACGGCAACCTTGGCACCGGAGGCGTACTCAGCACGGTCAAGGCAAATACCCTCACCGCTGGTACCCTGAATATCAACAACGGCAAGTTCCTTGCCATGTCCAACCAGGCTGCGGCGATCACGGGCACTGTCACCCTCAACGGCCCGGCCTATATTGACACGGCGTCTTACACCGACACAATCGCCGTAGCGATAGGCGGCACCGGCAGCCTGACCAAGCAGGGCGCCGGCACGCTGACCCTCTCCGGCGCCAACATCTATACCGGCCCCACCATCGTCAACGGCGGCACGCTGCAAGTCGCCTCGTCCATCAAGAACGTCAACAACATCGACATCGGCGCGGACAGCACGCTGGCGACCAGCGCGACGGTCCGGTCGACCAACGTCACATCGGCCCTCAACATCGAGGGCGGCAGTACGCCGACCGGCACGCTGGACCTGAACGACGGCCTGTTGGCGATCAACTACACCGGCGCCAGCCCCATTGACGTCGTGCGGGCGCAGATCGTCTCCGCATACAACGCGACGGCCGGCGGCGACTGGGGCGGCCCTGGCATCACCTCGGCGCTCCTGGCCGGCGG
>JAPLMO010000024.1 GCA_026386995.1 Planctomycetota bacterium
TTGCCGCGGCTCAGCGGCGGACGCGGTCCTTCAGGTACGCGAGCAACGCCTCGGCCGGCATCGAGCGGTGGCCGGTGCGGTCGGACCAGCGGATCTCGCCGGAGGTCTTGACCAACTCTTGCCACTTGCGGCAGGCCGCCAGGACGGTCGTGTGGTTCTTGCCGCCGAGGGACCGCGCGATGTACGCGAAACTCATCCGCGTCATATCGCGGGCCAGCACCATCGTCACCTGCCGCGCGAGCGACACGGGATGGCTCTTGCGACGGCTGTGCACGTCGGTCCGCGTGACCCCGAAGAAGGACGATACGGTCTCCTCGATGGCCTCCAGGTCGGCCCGCGGCGGCGAGGTCGGCACGAAGTCGGCCAGCGTCATACGCGCCAACTCCACCGTGATCGGCTGCTTCAGGAGCGAGGCGTACGCGATGATGCGCGCCAGCGCCCCCTCCAGTTCCCGGACCGACCCCTGGACGCGCGCGGCGATGAGGGCGGCGACCTCTTCCGGGATAGCGCGGCCCATGAGGCGGGCCTTGGCGTGAAGGATGCGCTCGCGCGTCGCCTCGTCTGGCGGCGACAGGCGGACCACCAGGCCCGACATCCACCGGCTGATGAGGTGGTCCTGGATGGCCTCGATCTCGCGCGGGTGCGAGTCTGAGGCCAGGATGATCAGACGCCGCCCGCCCTCGAACTCGTTGAACGTATGGAGAAACTCTTCCTGCGTGGCCGCCTTGCCCGCCAGGAAGTGCACGTCGTCGATCGCCAGGACGTCCAAGTTGCGGTAGCGGTGCCGGAAGGCGTCGAGGCCACCCGTGCGCATCCCCGAGAGGTATCGGTTCGTGAACTGCTCGGCCGAGAGGCACGCCACTCTGAGGTCGCCGCGCTTCCGCAGTGCGTACAGGATGCCCTGGAGGAGGTGCGTCTTGCCAAGGCCGCAGGACCCGTGGATGAAGAGCGGGTGAAAGTCCTTGCCGGGGTTGGCCCCGGCGGACTGTGCGGCGGCGTAGGCCATGGCGTTGCACGGCCCGACGATGAACCCGTCGAGCGTGAAGAGCGGCCGCAAGGGGGCCGAGGCCGGCAGGGCCGCGGGGGCCGCAAGGCCGGCCGGCGCGGCGTTGGCCGTCGGGGCGTGCGGCGGGGCCGGCCGGGGATCGGCCTGGCCGAGTTTCTCCATCGCCTCGATCTCGCCCTTGATGTTCTCGGCCCGGCGTTTCTGGAACAGGTCCGGCTGGACGCGGAAATGGACGGGCATCTTGCGCCCGAACGTCTCGTAGACGGTCTGGGCCAGGCGATCGGCGAAGCGGGTCTTCAGGTAATCGCTCAGGAAAAGGTTGGCGACGCCGACCGTGAGGCCCTCGTCGGCTAGGTGAAAGTCGGTTGAGCCCTCGAACCAGACCTGCCAGCGCTGTGGGCCGACAACCGCCTGGAGGCGGGAGACGAATTGCTCGATTTCTATATGATGAAGCGGCGCCACGGCGTACCTCAAGACAGGCGCTGCGTAACAGTTCCGGTGCCGAGACGTGCAATCGCCGGTAAGGCGTCTTAACTGGGTGGCATGGTCACGCTGTTGCGTGACCATGTTTTCGCCCGTAAGCAGATGCATGGTCACGCAACAACGTGACCATGCCACCCTCGTAACTAACGCATTGCCAACGCCGGCCTCAACCCCACGCCAAGGCCGGCCTCTCAGTCCCGCAGCGCGTATCCTAAGGGCCGGCGGCAAGAGAGCAAAAGAAAAACAATCGCTCACGTTTCGGCGCGGCAAGGCGCGCGTTCGGAACGCGGCGAAATACAGGGACTTAACGCACACTGCGGCCCGCAAAAAATTCTTTCGCACAGTCCGCCGCCGGGCGGTGGAAAGTCTGTGGACAACCGCCGCGCGCGGCGGCCCGGATATGCGCGTGAGGCGGGAGCCGTTCGTAGCGCGGGGGGGTTATCCCACGCGCCGGGTGTCACTGGTCGGGTGCCACGGTTGCGCCGTTCAGCAACCGTGTCGCCTTTCAACGCAGAGCACGGCTGCAAACAGCGCAGCCGTGGCACCCGGCGTCTTGGATAAGGTCTTGCGCGGCGGGTCGGGAGACCCGCCGCGCAAATT